>CAZSSS010000046.1:0-9362 GCA_964609255.1 uncultured Rhodobacterales bacterium | reverse complement strand
TGTGCTTCACCAGTTCTTCAGCCGGGCCTTGGCCCAAGACATCAAGCAACCAATGATCGTCGGTCAAACGCCCGGGCACATAAATGCGGGTGCCGCCCTTGGCAGACAGCAGCCGCAAAGTCGGTCCATCGCCACAAATCTCGCGCAGGGAATCAATGCTGATATAATCGCTCATTTCAACACCCCGAATTTGTCTTTTTGGTTGCCCCATGCATCCCAACCGTCAAATTGTTCACGTGCAAACAGCTCTACGCGTGGTCCATTCACCAGCTTTTCTAGCGAGGTGCGAACGCTGTCAGGCTTGCGGGAATGCTCACGTCGCGGTGCAAATACCAGCTGGCGCTCGGACGCGCTCAGGCGCTTGGGTGCACCGCGTGTGGCAAACAGGCACATTTCCGGATTGGAACGGGTATGGTGCCCCATTCCGATCGGGAAATGGTCCGCTAACTTGGCGCTTTGGATGCTCTCAGGTATATGCTTGGCGGTCTTACACCACGTATATCCAACAGTTTTGTACTGAAATCCCCAGCTATCTAGACAGTCAAACGCAAAGGGCAGCATCGGATCTGTCACCCAAAGGGCAAGCAAACAATCCGGTGCCGCCAGATCGGCGAGGCGCATATCATAGATTTCCTGCAAAGACATGGTTGGATATTTCACCCCGCGCCCGTCGCCTTTGTCTGAATAGGTCTCAAACTTCCACGGTGGATCAGCATAGATCACCCGGTATGAGAGCTTGTTAAGACCTTCCCAAAACCAGCTCATGAGTTCAGGTTCCGGATATGTTTGCCAAGATCATTCTGGATATCTAACAGGGTTTGCCGGTCATGATTTACCATATCGGCATAACGCTTTGGCCCCAGAAACTTTTCAAGATGATCAGAAATGCCATATCCGACTGTAATCTCTCCCGCTCGAATTAGTATTGCAAACTGACAATAGATAACCTGAACTTGCGGCGAGAACCGCTGAAAATCATGCGCCCAGTTGCCCTTGCTCTCGGTATAAAGCTCGGGACAGCCACTTTGGCGGCGCATCCACAGTTTAAGCGCATCAATGGCTTTGGTGGCGCTCTCAGGATCACGTAACCAGTTCAAATGCTCGATCTGTGTTTGGCGGTATACCCATTGGATCATGGCGCGATCATCTTTGTTGCGCACCACACCCAGATTATAGGCCGACATCCAGAGCGCACGCAGGATCGGTGCGTAATGCCCAGTTAATTGCGCCCGTTTGCTGGTTTTAGATGGCTTAAATCCAAGCCGCTCCATCTCCTTATTGACCGCAGTTATTTCACCAGCATTCATGGCGCGCAGGCTGCGCTTTCCAGTGACCCGCGCGTAAAGATCGCGGGTGGTGTCCTCGTCCAGACCAAGCTGCTTACGCGCCACATGGATTTTTGCGAATGCATGGGCCATTAGGTGGCCGCACCGCTTGGTTTGATATCAAACTGGGATTTAAGCTTTTCTTTACCATTCGCCCAGTCAGGCAGTTTGAGCAGTAAGGTGCATTTATCGTTGTCAAGCAATTGGCATTGAGCTGACTTTTGAGGTTCTTTCCCCGATGCAGTCCAAGCCAAACAACTGAATCGAACCGCGCCTTTCATCGATTTTATTGCAACGATAGTGGAATGTTTTTCATCGACGATTGACAGTCTAGCGGTGCCGGTATCCGGCCCAGAACCATACGAGAACTGAATAAATTCACCTTCAATGTTGCCGTCGAAATTATCCTCTTGAAACTGGGCAGACAAAGTAAAGGTTAGCACACCTTTTCCATCTTTGCGGCGACGCATATAAACAGAAATACCGCTACCAACGATTGATTTCGGGACAGGGCGAGTTGCTGTAAATGTCATAATATTCTCCTAAATTAAGCTGCAATTGGGGAAAGCCAAGCCTGTGGGAACGGCGCTGATTTGCCGTCCACCTCAATCATGGCCATGGGTTCGATGGGTGGGTTGACGGAGCCGCATGTCACGTCTTTAACAATGCCAGTTATTTTTGGATTGTCCGCGACCTTAACCTCGTCACCCACCCGAATACGATCATTCGCTTGCATGACTGGCCTCCTTTACCAAATCTTTCAGCACGCTTGAGGGCTGAAATGTCGGCACAGACTTGGCGTCGACAATGATGGTTTTGCCGGTTTTGGGATTGCGAGCCTTGCGCGCTTCGCGCTCTTTTGGTGTGAACATACCAAAGTTATTGATGCGCACCTGCTTACCTTCAGCCATGTGCTCGGCAATCCGTTTGAACACCATCATGGTGACTGTTTCGATCGCAACTGCATCAAATTTACTGTCGGCAAGCTCTTTGGCGATATCGGTTTTGTTGACGAATTTCATTTTCCTATTCCTGTTCAATGATGGTTGGCTTGGTAGCTTTGGCCAGATCAATAGTGATTGCCTTCCAGCTATCAGTTGGCGTGGCGCGCTGGTAAAACCGCACATATTCCTTCGATCCGGTGACCCGCATCGCATCACGGATTGCACGCATGGCCTCATTCCAACGGCTGTCCTCTATATCGAGGCGCAACAACATATAAATGTGGCTGCGGTTGATTTGTCCGGCTTTATCAGTCTTGAAAGCGTTCTGAACCAGCGCGCGGATTTCAGGACTTGAATCCACCGCCCATTTATTCAGGCACTCGTCTACGATTTCCTTAGCGATCTGGAGTTGCGGACCGAAGTCAATAAAATCAGCAATCTGCACCTGAATTTTCATGGTGCCATTATAGTTTTGATAGGTTTTATTGCCCTTCTTACCGCCTTTAACAGCACCGTATTCCTGCGCCAAAAGCGCATCGAACTCGCCTAGATCAGTCATGGTATGGCCAAGGAAACGGTCAATTTCGGCGGACAGTTCCCGTGCAAAATGGATTATGCCGCGCACAACTTCGTCTTCCAAGATATGTTCGGGCTTTACCAGCTCCAGCGGTGTCATGCCGCCCTTGGCATCGCGCATATATTTGTTGCCGTCCAACACCTCAACTGCGCCAAAATTCTGTTCTTGTGTGTTCATGATCTTCTCCTGAATTAAATTACTGTGGCTGCGGCGACAGAACGCGCAGTTTTGACCCAGTTTCGACAGGCATCTTCCTCATCGACGCCATAAGCCGTAACGTGAAGCAAGTTGATACAAAATTGATGGTCTCCAAACCCGTCGCTTGGTGGTTGCCATGTGCCGCCAGTTTTTGTGACTGCATCTTGGATTTTGGACGCTTGGATATCTGGGTCAATTTGGTGCAGGGTTTGGGCCAAATGCCTCAAAGATGGATTCAAGTCCCTCAATATTAATTTTATATCTTCAACTTGCTGGGCAAGCGTTTCGTCCATCCTGACTTTTGTCTGTATAACAGCAGCACCGTGGATGGCAGTCGAATGATCTCGGTTCATCACCTGCCCAATTTGGGTATAACTTTTGGATGTCATTTCCCGCGTCAAATAATAGACAATTTGCCGTGCCCGGTATCGATATGCGTCTCGCTGATCTGAAATAATATCCTCAACAGAAAGGTGGTAATATTCAGCGACAACCTTGACGATTTCAGCAATAGTCGGTTTCATGACATGCCCTCCTGATTAAGTGGAACAACAACCAGCCGGCCTGCACGCCATGTATTCACCAGTGCGCAAATAAAATGCCGGTCCGCCGCTTGGTTACAATGCGCCAGTGTGCGACCAGTTTCTTTTGTGCCAATATCAACCGGCTTGATTTCATGCCCAGTGCGCCCACGCCAAAATGTCCCTTGCGTAGCTTCATAATCCATCTTTTCAAGATTTCGATCGAGCTGTCCTGCCGACATGTCGGAAGGGTCAAAAACCGGGTCAGTTTTCATTGCGTGTGTTAATGATTTTCCCATTATGCGGCTCCCTCTGGTGAGGTATCTGTAAATTGCTTAGGTTGTGATTTGGCGACAGCTGAAAACAAGATCACATTGTTGTTTTTGCCCCCATCAAAGTTAAGTGCCTGACACACATCGTGGACCCGTCCTGCATCCCGATATCGCGCCAGTTTACGTTCCATATTTTGGGCGATATGACGCAGGGATGTAACCTCGCCAAGCAAGGCTAAAATAGCCTCGTTATCCATGCTGGCTTGAATGTTGTTTTCGTCCAGTTCGCGGAACAGATTTTCAACGCCGCGCAGGCGTTTTGAGAGTTGGTTTTCCATTAGTGTGTTCCTCCGTTGCTTTGATGGCTATACGCCGCTTCGATATGGGATTTGTTGAGCGTCACAGCCTCGGCAGAGGCCATCATATGGGCCTGTTGCAGCACCTTTGACATGACGCGCAGCGCGCCAGCGCGATTGGCAATCAAGCGACACATTTTGAGGATTTCCTTGTCCTCAATGCCCCATGCGGCCAGCAACAGATTTATGTCTTCAGGTTTGGATTTTGGCTGTTTGCAGCGCGCCCCGATTCGGCTGAACAATTGGGCGTATTCACCCTCATTGACGCCAGAAGTCACAACGCTGTGCACCGACTGGTTGCCCAGAAAGGCAAAGCCAACCTCGTAATTATCATGCAATGCGCGGAGCTGCTCCATTGCCTCCGGTTTTAGGTGCTGACATTCGTCAATAATAATCAATGTCTGGTTGCCCGAAACATTGGACGCAATCGCCCTAAACAATTTGGTTGAATTGCGCTCCTCGATCTTCATTTCTGCAGCAATGGCGATCAGGATATTATTTGCATTTGACGTGCCCGGATGTGCGCCGACAAAAACCACATTCGGATTGTTGGCTTTATAGTTTCGTGCTGCCATTGTTTTGCCAATGCCCGGGACACCGGTAATCAATGTCATATCCGGCAAAATTTGCGCGAATCGCATCATTTGCTCGAATTTGAGAGCAGAAGCGGTTTCAATATATCCTGGGGCAACCGGCACCGTCAGGGCAACCTGCTTTTGTTGATCCCGTGAGGCCAGCCAAATCTTAACTTTGTTGTTAATATTGCTGATTGTGCCCGTATAGGTATCACCCAGCCAATTGGTAAACGTGCCATTGGCAATACCGCTTTCCTTCGATAAAGCGGCCTTGGTCAGGCCCTCATTCTTGAGTATCGAAAAGCATTTCTGGCGCAGATCTTCTGCCTCAGTATTATCAGCATTGAATTGCTGTTGGTTTTCTGGTTTATTCATGGCTCTAGGGCCTCCTTCTGGTTGGTTCGGCGGGATGATGCTCAAACATCACCCGCCATCTTAAATCTCTCTCTGGTTTTGAATAAGCGTTAGGCCACGGCCCAATGCGTCACGCATTTTCTCGTCATCAAACGAGGGTTCAGCGTCTAGCGCCAACGCAGTGTTGCTGCGTTGCGGGATGAACATGCGGACAGTTTTCGCCGCGGGCTCTGGCTCAACTTCCGCCGCTTCCGGAAATAATTCGACATATTGCGAAATTGTCATTTTGCGCTCAAAATCGGCAACCTCACGCACTTTCTTTTTGTGATCCTTACGCGCATTGCCGTGCAATCGCGCGTCTTCAAGAGCGTTGAAACCAGCGACATTTTGCTTTTCAGCGCAGCCGTAATATGTCCCGTCTTCCGCATATACATGCATGCCGCTGTGTAGGCTGTCCGGGTCAAACCGCATGATCACTCGCTCCCCGATATGATCGCTCATAAACTCTGCCCAATAGCGGTTGTCCTTGAACCACAAATCGCCACTTGGCTTGCGCGCCACGCGTCGCTCAGCCACCAGCATGGCCACCCGCAGCTGCTCGGTGGTGGCCTTGGTCACAGGGTTTTCCTGAATGCTCAGTTGAAAGGCTTGATTGAAACTCAGCTTGCCCGCACACACACCTGTGCGCCGCCCCTTGCGGTCGTTATATTCCCTAAATCCCTCTTCCATCACCATCATGAACAGATCGTAATCCACCGCCTTGTCGCGCGGATCGTGGTTGTAGGCGGGCTTGTTCACAGGGCTGTTGCCCGCATAAGCCCCTGAGAATCTCGGGTCTTTAGCAATGTCGTTGCATAGGTCTCTAAACGCTCTTTCAATCGGCTTTGCTTGTCCATGATAGGGCGTTGCCCAATTCACTTTGATCCCGAGCGAAGTTAAAATTCCGTCTTGCTCACCGTCTTTTATCTTGTTCCGGTTCCGCACTTCCTGACCACCCGTCATAATCTTCGAGGCAAAGGCCATGCCGTTGTCCAAGGTGATATCCGTGGGTATTCCGTAGTTCTTGAACACTTGGTAAAACGCCAGCCGCACCGCTGTGGTCGATTCGGTTTTTGCCACATGCCAACCAACAAACTTGTTGGAATAAAGGTCCTGAACCATCAACAACAAAGGCCGAATAACCGTTCCGTCTTTCCACTTCACCCAGAAGTCAAACATATGCCCATCGGCATTCAGCGCTTCCAGCGCGCGATATACGCTCCGGTCCCGCTGCTGCGCCGGGTACAGCTTCGCCGCCTCTTCTTGCCCCTCACGAAACAACACAAACGTCGCGTGCTTGATCTCGCGGTTAAGCCGATTCCACAATGCCCGCTCACGCGGAATCTCCCATCCATGCGCCGCCGCCAACCGTTTAAGTCGCCGATAACAAGAGGCAAAAGTCGGCTTTTCCAGCCGCAAATAATCTGCCTTGATCGCTTCCCAGGCCTTGGGTGTGCAACGTGAAATCCTGCCAGCAGAACCCTTGTGGTTTGACGCCAGTGCTGGCAGCCAGTCGATCTTTTCCAATCCGGCAACCATTCTACGCCAAGCGAATATTGAGGAGCTGCCCTCTTTGATGGTTTTGGCCACGCGATCTACCGAGCTTTGAACAGTGTTGCCAGCATCAATATAGGCTGCAACTTCCATCAACACTCGCATCCGGTAATGCGCATCACCACGGGCCTTCGGCTTCAGTCGGTCAAATTCCTCCCGGCTGCGAGGGTTGAGTTTCGGGGCGGCTGGGGCCAGTTTTCGCCCCTTCGCATTTGCCCGTGCAACGATTTCGTTTTTGACTTCTACCGGCAATATATTCAGGTGATATTCCCAACCACCTCCTCGCCCACATCTAGGACGAGCTAGCATTTCTCCGGTCTTGGATTTCTTTTTACGCAATTGTTTTAAGCGTTGATTCGCAGTTTCGATAGACACATCGAAAAACCGCAGTTTTGCTTGCACCAACTTTGGACCGGTCCACCATTCCTGAATGTCATAGACATCAGACATCGATACTGCCCTCGGACATTTTGTCGAACATGTCTTTTAAACCATCGACATATCGACTTAAATTCTCGTGGGCACCACATTTATGCTGAACAAATACAGACGCTGAAACCATCAATAAGGTATTTATGGCGTCGCGTTCTGCCTTTCCGAAAGACGGATTACTGAACGGATCATCTGTGCCTGCGTCTTCACCGATTGATCCGTAGATCGCGCTGTAAAGGCAATCAGTCAAGTGATCGATCCAGGCCTGCGGCTCTTGATTATGGTCGTGAGGGTTCTTGTTTATAACGTGGTCCATTACTTCGCTCCCATCCGCGCTAAACGGCGTTTGTATTCGAAATCCTTGACAACGGTTTCCTTCCGGTCAGCCGCCATCCCCAGATCAACCCATGGTAAAAACTTGTCTTCGATCACTGAATACCCAAACATCTCTGCGACTATTTGCAAAAGCCGGATATCATCGGTTGCGTGAATCAACCCAACCATCCGCACAAATGAGATCGAATGTTCCTCACGGGCCTCTGAAGCGTAGGCGTTCAGCATATTTACAGACACTGTCTCACCCATAAACACAGACATTTTCTCCGCCACATCGGCGCGGCTAAGATCGCAATCTGTCATTGCTTCACTGACTGCTCGGGCAGTCTTTGCACGCAAGCTCATGGCCCGAACCCTTGACGGATCAAACGCTTCCACAATTGGTAATTCTTCCCATGAAAGCAGGTCCATTGTATGGGTGTCACCGCGCAGCTTAGCCATTGATATGATCCTCAATATGCGCCACGAATTTGTGCCGTGTGGCCATAGACGCCCGATCCCACGCTTTGATGAGGTCTGTTAGCAACTTGTCTTGTGGCTCAATTTCTGCAGGTAGTTTGTCCGCTTTGCCAGTCGCCATCGAATGTGCACCCCTCACGGATTTCGCTTGGCCATCAACAATCAGTTTTGCGACGTCCAACCGAATATCGGTCGAGAACTTTGTCAGCTCTTCAAGTTGCTTTTGATTGTTCAGCATGTCACTGCCGCGCAAAACCTCACGCATTTCCGGCGTCAGTATCTTACCAATTCTATAGGAGCGCTTAAGCGTTCCAACAGACCAACCAGTCTCCGCCGCCATAATCTCGGACCAATCGTCCACGTGGACGATTGATTTGTAATCTTCTGATCTACGATCCCCGCCGCGACCAGAGAACCGCTCCGACTGGTCCCAAATCTCCTTCAACTCGGTGACAAATATCGCCCGATCAGAGACCTCCAAATCGTTCCGAGCAAGGTTCTCCATAATCTGATATTCAAGCAATTCTTTCTTGGTGCCTGTCACCACCTTGACGTGGATGTTTTCCATCTCCAAAGCCACGCAAGCCGCCAGCCTGTGTGCCCCCGCAACCAAGTTGTAATTGATGGTGCTATTCTTCAACTTTGACACCAAAATAGGCTGCATCAATCCCAAGGCTCCAATGCTGTTTTTTAGCAGTAAAACCTTGTCAGGATTTGTCTCTCGCAAACGATCCTTGATCTGGATATCCGCAATAGAAATTTCGGTCACGATTTCCTTGTTCATGCCGCCACCGATTTTTGGCATTGGCCAACGACACGCCGCTCGCTATAAGAGGCAATGGGTTGAGGCTTGAGACGCACACCCTGAGCATCATAACGGCACGGCCAAATCTCGGATGGGTGAAGACCAATGATCGAAGCGATCAAGCTTTCACCCTTCTCTAATGGGATACGGATCGTGGCTGAAATAGTCGTAGGAGGCAGGTCGAACTTGTCTTCAATTTCGGTAAAGGTCGCATATCCCTTGCTCTCAAGGTGATAGCGTATTTTACCACGGCTCCAGTTATTTTTGCCCACGTCGCGTCTCCTGCATTTTCCTGTTTCGCCCGGTCCTGCAAGACCGGATTATTTTTAACGTCTCGTATCTGATATGGGAGAGCATACAGTAACTTATTAGTTGCTGTCAATTACTAATAAGTTGATAGTTACTTAAAGGTTATTTTTGAGGGGATGCCCTCATTACTGCTTACTTTTCATAGGGTTAACATGAAACAATCAGGAAACAGTGCGGCAAAGGCGAAATCTGATAGTTCCAAAAGCGATTTTGTACGGCGATTGGCAATTGTTGAGACGAAGTTCAAAAACCGTAAAGAGGCGGCGCATGCTGCAAATGTAGCGGCTCCAACCTTTCAACGTTGGG
>CAZSSS010000045.1:0-9451 GCA_964609255.1 uncultured Rhodobacterales bacterium | reverse complement strand
GCGTTTGCGATGTAATGTCAGGCGATGCAGATCCATCAACATTGGGTGTGACCGCAATTGACGATTTGACATTGGAAGTGCGCCTGACAGCGTCGCTGCCATATTTTGCCGCGATGACCACGCATGGGTCAACCTTCCCGTCACCTTCTTGGGTGATCGAAGAATTTGGCGATGACTGGACAGACCCGGAAAATATCGTTTCCAACGGTGCCTATGTTCTGACTGAACATATCATCCAGGAACGTTCGGTGCGTGAGCGCAACCCGATGTATTGGAACGATAGCGAAACCATCATCGAAAAAGTTGTGGCACTTGTCATCAACGATGAAAACGTGGCCTTCACCCGTTGGGAAGCTGGCGAATTGGATCGTGCACCTGTGCCAACCGGCCAGTATCCACGTCTAAGCCAGGAATACCCTGACGAAGCATTGTCGTTCCCGCGTTTGTGTTCGTATTATTATTCGTTCAACGTGTCGGAATCCGGCCCCGAAGCTTTCCAAGACGTTCGGGTTCGTCAAGCGCTTTCTTATGCGGTTGACCGTGATTTCATCACTGACCGCGTGTTGCAAGGTGGCCAATTTGCCGCTTATACATTCACACCAGGCGCAACTGCCGGGTTTGAAGTTCCTGTTGTTCCCTATTCAGAAATGACACAGGATGAACGTAACGCTGCTGCGGTTGCCTTGATGGACGAGGCCGGTTACGGCGCGGATAATCCGCTGGAATTCAGCCTGTTGTATAACACATCCGAGGGCCACAAAAAGATCGCAATCGCGATTGCTGACATGTGGAAAGAAACTCTTGGTGTGACTGCGACGCTCGAAAATCAGGAATGGAAAACATTCCTTGAGGTTCGTGGCCAGCAAGATTTCGCAGTGGCCCGTGGTGGCTGGTGTGGTGATTATAACGAGGCGTCAACCTTCCTCGATCTTCTTACCACTGAATCCGGTTACAATGATGGCAAGTTCTCGTCTGCGACTGTTGATGCGTTGATGGCAGAAGCCAAAACGCTGACCGATGCGACCGACAACTATACCGGTGTTGAGCAGGTTCTGGCGGATGAAATGCCGCTTATCCCGATCTATCACTATACATCGGTATTCATGTTGAGCAGCGATGTGCGTAACTGGCCTATCAACAATGTTGAACAGAACTGGTATTCTCGCGATCTTTATAAAGTCGCTGAGTAATCACCACTTGTGAAACTGAACATCGCGTCCTGTTGGGCGCGGTGTTTTCCTTTTTGTGCGCCAAAAGGCCACCGAACTTTAGGTTGACTTCATGTTTAATTACACGCTCAAGCGGTTGGCGATTGCGATCCCAACGCTGTTGCTGCTGATTACCGCCTCGTTCTTGCTGATGCATGCCGCGCCGGGGAATCCGTTTTCCTCTGATCGCCCGTTGCCGCCGCAGGTTATGGAAAATATCGTCGCCAAATATGGGCTTGATAAGCCGCTTTATGCGCAGCTTTTTGATTATCTCTGGAGCATCCTGACCGAATTTGATTTTGGTCCTTCCTTCAAATACAAAAGCCAAACCGTGAATGACATCATCGCACATGGTTTCCCGATCACGCTGACTTATGGGTTTATTTCATTCGTTGTGGCTGTCTCAGTTGGTGGCACATTGGGTATTGTTGCGGCTGTATACAAAAACTCGATCCTCGATTATTTCGCGGTGGGCATATCCATTGGTGCGCAGGTGCTGCCCAATTTTGTGCTGGCACCGCTGTTGGTGTGGTTCTTTACATTGACGATGAAAGGCACCTGGTTTTACCTGCCGGGTGGCGGCTGGAATGGCGGGGCGATCCCGAACCTGATTATGCCGGTGATTGCGCTTTCGACCAGTTATATGGCCTCTATTGCGCGGATCACCCGGTCGTCGATGCTGGAAGTGTTGAACACGGATTACATCCGCACCGCACGGTCCAAGGGGCTGTCATCCCGCGCGATCATTTTCCGCCATGCGTTGAAACCTGCCTTGCTGCCAATGATTTCATATCTGGGGCCAGCCTTTGTGGGTATGATCACCGGCTCGGTGGTGATTGATATTTATTTCTCAACTGGTGGCATCGGCAAAGCTTTTGTCGATAGCGCGCTAAGCCGCGACTATTCGGTCATGATGGGCATCACCATATTGGTGGGCGCATTGACCATTTTGTTCAGCCTTCTGGCCGACCTGCTTTATGCATGGGTTGACCCGAAAATCCGCTATTAAAGGAGGGGATCATGATTGTAGCTGAAAAAGAAAAAATTCATGCCATGGCCGAAAATTTGGCCCAGATCGACGCGGTTGAAGGCCGCTCGCTTTGGTCCGATGCGCGCAAACGGTTCATGAAAAACAAAGCCGCCACCACCAGTGTTGTGGCATTGGTGGTGGTGGTGCTGGTTTCATTTATCGGGCCGTATCTGTCGGATTGGCCCCATGATAAAATTGACCGCCAGATCGCCGGTTTCGTGGCGCAAGACGGCAAGCCGAGTTTTGCGAATGGCCATTATTTCGGGGTTGATGCCGAAGGGCGCGACCTGTTTCAGCGGGTCATGCAAGGCACGCGGATTTCGTTGTTGGTGGGCATTATCGGCGCAGGTATCGCGGTAATTGTTGGCACGCTTTACGGGGCGATTGCCGGATATGTGGGCGGGCGCACTGACCAGATCATGATGCGCGCGGTTGATATTCTGATGGCTATTCCGTTTATGTTTGTGCTGATTATCATGCTGACCATATTCGGGCGCTCGGTGTTGCTTTTGTTTGTCGGGATCGGTCTTTTGTCCTGGCTTGACATGAGCAGGATTGTGCGGGGCCAAACCCTTAGCCTTAAGAACAAGGAATTTGTTGAAGCCGCCAAAGCCAGCGGCGTTAGCGGTTTCAAGATCATCACGCGCCATATTATCCCCAATCTTTTGGGTATTGTCGCGGTCTATGCCACCTTGTTGGTGCCCGGCATGATCCTGACTGAAAGCTTCATTTCCTTTCTTGGTCTTGGGGTGCAAGAACCCGATACAAGCTGGGGCTTGCTGATTTCTGAAGGCGCAAAAACCATCCGGTATCACACCGAATGGCAACTTATCTTTCCGCTGATATTCTTTGTGATCACATTGTTCAGCTTTTTCTTTATTGGCGACGGTCTGCGCGATGCGCTGGACCCGAAAGACAGGTAATCAAGCATGAGCAAACTTCTTGAGGTTAACGACCTGAATGTAACCTTCACCACCAATGATGGCGAAGTTACAGCCGTGCAGGATTTCAGCTTTTCGGTTGATAAAGGTAAAACATTGGCGATTGTGGGCGAAAGCGGCTCGGGCAAAAGCCAGTCGATTTTTGCCATCACCGGATTGTTGGCCAAAAACGGACGAGCCACCGGCTCTGCGTTGTTTGAAGGGCAGGAAATCCTGAACATCGGCGATGTAGCACTAAGCAAAATCCGTGCCAGCAATATCGCGATGATTTTTCAGGATCCGATGACATCGCTTAACCCGTATTTGCGGGTGTCAAACCAGATGGCTGAGGTGCTGATGCTGCACAAAGGCATGTCCAAATCTGACGCCGTCAGGGAATCGGTGCGGATGCTGGACGCGGTGAAAATTCCCGACGCCAAGGCGCGTGTGCGGATGTATCCTCATGAATTTTCGGGCGGGATGCGTCAACGAGTTATGATTGCCATGTCGTTGCTGTGCAGCCCCAAATTGTTGATCGCGGATGAACCAACCACAGCGCTGGATGTTACGGTTCAGGCGCAAATTATGAAATTGCTGCGCGATTTGCAGATTGATTTTGGCATGGCTGTTATTTTGATCACCCATGATCTGGGTGTCGTTGCGGGGTCATGCGATGAAACATTGGTGATGTATGGCGGGCAAATCATGGAGGAAGGCAGCACCGAAGCGTTGTTTGAAAAACCAACCCACCCCTATACCATGGGCCTGCTGCACGCCATTCCACGCCTTGATCAGGCGGGGGATAAGCTTAGCACTATTCGCGGTAACCCGCCCAACATGATGAATATGCCCAAGGGCTGCCCGTTTACGGCGCGCTGTGATTTTGGAGCACCGCGTTGCGCCACCGATAAACCCGCCCTGATCGAAAACGGTGACCATCGCCGCGCCTGCCATCGCCGCCCGGAGGAACTGGTATGACACAACACGAAACCCTGTTATCGGTCGAACATCTGTCGGTTGATTTTGACATTAAATCCGAGGGCGACATGCCCTGGACCAAACCCAAAAAACTGCATGCGGTGGTTGATGTCAGTTTTGAGCTGAAGTCGGGGGAAACCTTGGGCGTTGTGGGCGAAAGCGGCTGTGGAAAATCAACGCTGGCGCGCGGCGTATCACGCATGCTGCCGGCCTCGGCGGGTAAATCGGTTTGGCTGGGGCAGGATTTGCTGTTGATGGACAGGGTGGCCTTGCGCGCCAAACGCAAAGAAATCCAGTTTATTTTTCAGGATCCGCTTGCGTCGCTGAACCCGCGCATGACCATTGGCCAGATTATTTCTGAACCCCTGATGACCCATTTCCCCAAAACCCGCAAAGCTGAGGCTGAAACACAGGTGCTGGAAATGATGGAAAAGGTTGGGCTATTGCCCAATTTGATCAACCGGTATCCGCATGAATTCTCGGGGGGGCAATGCCAGCGCATCGGTATTGCACGGGCGCTGATTACCAAACCAAAACTGATTATCTGTGACGAACCGGTTTCAGCGCTGGATGTATCCATTCAGGCGCAAGTTGTTAATTTGCTGATGGAATTGCAAGATGAAATGGGTCTGTCGCTGATATTTATTGCGCATGACCTGTCGATTGTAAAACATATTTCGACACGGATTATGGTGCTGTATCTGGGTAATATCGTTGAATTGGCGGATGCGGATAAACTTTACGATACCCCCCGGCATCCGTATACGCAGGCGTTAATTTCCGCCGTGCCGATCCCTGATCCAAAGGTGGAGCGCAACAAGGAAATCATCCTGATTGAGGGTGATTTACCGTCGCCAATCAACCCGCCATCGGGTTGCGTGTTCCGCACCCGTTGCATTCGGGCCAAAGATGTCTGCGCGATTGATAAACCACCATTGGTCACAGCAGCTGAGGGCCATCAAGTGGCCTGTCATTTCCACGATTAAATCCTTGGCTGGTTTGGCTTGATCATAATGGTGCAGACCCCGAAGGGGGGCTGCGCCGGGTCTCCGAGCGCAGCGAGGCCCGGCCCAACTTTTTCTGCTTTATTCCGTCAGGAGTAATTCAGAAAAAGGCGGGAGAGCAATTTTGCGCGGCAGCCATGGCCGCCCTCGGCCTGTATTTGCTAAAGCAAATCCATGCCATCGGGCGGTGGGCGCTATGCGGTTCGGGTTGTGCCCGCGTTTGGGCCTTGATTATCCGCCAAAGCGGCGTTTCGCCATTTTTATGGCTCCGGAAAGGGCGTTACCTTGTGGTGGATGGGCGGCGGCGCGGTATTTTTCCGGAAGGGCTTTTAGGTAAATCGGACCAAGGCCGCCGAGCATGCAAAACGGTTTATCGGGGCTAAACCCTGCTGCATCAATACTTTTTTGCACAAGCTTTCTGTGATGTTCCATCAATACTGTGCCGTTTATATCGCCGGCTTTGTGGGCTGCGACGATGCGCGGGGCCAGTTGGCCAAAATCCCGCGGGCTGTAAGTGGCGGCGGATTCAACTATCTTTTCAATGCTGTTGCCAAACAGCGCCATGATTGCCAAGGTCAGATCCGAATGCGCCTGCACCCCGTCCGCCGCCAGTATTGTCAGGCGCAGCAAATCATGGCCAAGCGCGGCACCGCTGCCATCATCGCCAAGCAAAAAGCCCCAACCGCCCAGCATCCGCACATGCCCGTCTTTGCGTGCTGCAAATACCGAACCGGTGCCAATGGCGGCAATACATCCATCTGCGGCGCCGATTGCGCCTTCAAGGGTAATGCGGCTGTCATTGACGATATGCTGGGCGAAAAACGGCAGGTCAGAGGCCAGATCAGCAACATAACTGCCAAAATTTGACCCCGCCAGACCAAGCACCGCGCTGGAGTCTTTGATGGCATCAGCAGGCGGCAGGCCCGCATCTTCAAAGGCCAGATCAACCGCAGCCAAGATATTGCGCCGCGCGACGATCAAATTGGTTGCAATATTTGCAGCCCCGCCTTTGGCAGTGCCCAAAACGCGGCCTTCCATGTCACAAACTGCCACGCGGCACCCTGTTCCGCCGCCGTCTATCCCAATTAAATAGCTCAAAATCTATCTCCGTTGACTTTGGCTGTTCTTTAACAGGATTAATCTATCGTAAAAAGAGCATTTCGGGACCAAGATGGATTTAATTTGCACCATTGGGCAATGCCGGGATGGATTTCAAATATCGCGCGATGGCCGTGCGGTCTTGGATGGTAAGTGCGCTGAGGTTTTCGATGACCTCGACCATGGTTGATCCGGCGGTATCAAATTCTGGCGTAAACCCGGTTTCAAAATAATAAACTAATTCATCGATGGTCCAGTTGGCTATGCCATCGGTATGGGGGGTGATGTTGGGTATGCGGCCTTTGCCCTCGGGGTTGGGGGCACCGGCCAGCCAGCGGCTGGTTTTAATGCCACCCAGAATATTGCGCGGGCTGTGGCATTCTGCGCAATGGCCCGGACCCTCAACCAGATATTGCCCACGGGTTTCAGCCGTTTGCGCAATCGGCGCATCGCTGAGGAACAGCAATTTCCAAAGACCCAAACCGCGCCGCAGCCGAAAGGGCAGGGGCAGGTCATGGGCTGTGTTCACTTGTTGCACCGCTGGCAAGCTGTCCATAAAAGTTTTAAGATCAACCACATCAGCGACTGTCATCCTCCCATAAGAATTATAGGGAAAAGCCGGGTAATAATGTTGCCCCGAGGGGCTGACCCCGCGCAGCACTGCATTGGCAAAATCATAGCTGCTCCAACCGCCAATACCCGTAAGGTCCGGTGAGATGTTGGGCGCAATAAATGTGCCAAAAGCCGTGGTAAATTCCTGCCCGCCACCAAGGCGCAGCCGATCGTCACCTTTGGCGCCTTTGGTCATATGACAAGAAGCGCAGCCGCCAATGGCGAATATCTGCGCGCCTCGTGCGGGGTCGCCGGTTATTGCAGCAACCACCACCACGTCCAAAGTATTAGGTGTTGTCAGAAACCAGAACGCCGCGCTGCCAAGTAGCAGCGCGCCAAATAGCTTACTCCTCAGGCGCACGATATTTTTCGTGGCACCCTTTGCAATTGCCGGCAATGGCACCAAAGAGCGGGCCAAATGTTGCAACATCAACAGGTTCGGCCGCGATGGCGGCGTCTAGTGCCGCGATCAGGCTGTCCATGCGGCTGTTAAAATCAGATCCGTCCGCCCAGATCGCCGCCATGGCGCGGGTTTCTTCACCGTCCATCGCAGGTTGTGCAAATAACGGCTGGGCCACCGCCGCTGAATTTCGCATGATTTCCAAGGCTGATATGGCGGCAAAATCATCATAATCAACTTTGCCTTGAGCCATGCCGCCCAAGGTGCGCATTTGCCCGCCAACAGCCTTCATGGCAACGATACGTTGTTCGGTTGGCGTGTGACCACCAGCGGTGGCGGTGGCGGCCAGAATACTGCATACCAGCGCCGTTTTGAGTGTAACTTTTTTGTTCATGTCTTTCCCCTTATGCGGCGATAATAACATGGAACAGGCAACACCGAATAACAGTTTCGTGTGGTTGATATTTATCTGAATTGTCCCGCCAAGAAAAAACCGGCAAGGCACGGCCCAAGCCCGTTATGACAAGATCATCCATAGAGCAACCGCTGCCAGTATGGCACCAAATACCATATTCATTTTCCGCGCAGTTTCCGGCGTTCTGAACAGCCGCGCCAGACTGTCGCCGATCACTGTCCAGATCAGAAATGCAACAAGATTGTTCAGTGTAAACACGCTGGCAATCAGGAAAATTCCCCTCAGGTGATCATGTGCAGAACGATCAAGAAACTGTGTGAACATTAACGCGATAATAACATAGGCTTTGGGGTTAAGAACCAGCAGCACTATGCCGCTAGTAAATGTTGGCGGTTTGGCCGCTTGGCTTTGCTTTACCGCCCCGGCTTTGAATAAATTCCACGCAATCCACAGCACATAAAGCGACCCGGCAATTTTCAGAACTGCAAAAATCTGCGGAAAATTATCCAGTGCTGTTAAAAAACCAAATCCAATGGCAATTGTCACAATCCAGGTGGCAATATGATAGCCGACATTCGCACGCAACGTGGACCAAAACCCGAACCGCGCGCCGTTTGCTGCAAAAAACATGTTGCCGGGGCCGGGGCTGTAAGCCAGCGGGAAAAGAAACAGCAAAAGTGCAAATATGGTGTGAACCATTTGGGCCTCCTGAAAATGGATACGGCTAGTTCACGATATTCTGGCGGGTTTCCCCACCCGATTCTTGCGCATAATCTGGCGTTGTTATCCGCCGGTATGGCTCATGTGGCGCGACATTTCGCCGGTGGTTTTTTGGCGAGAATAATCAAAATCATGGCCCTTTGGCTTGTGCTCAATTGCATTGCGAATGGCGGCGTGCAGGGCGGTATCATCAGAACTGCCACGCATTACCGCGCGCAAATCAGATGTGTCTTCTTGGCCCAAACACATAAATAACTGCCCCGTGCAGGTCAGGCGCACACGGTTGCAGCTTTCGCAGAAATTATGGGTCAGCGGCGTGATAAACCCGACCCGCCCGCCGGTTTCTCTAACCTGCACATAGGTTGCAGGGCCGCCGGTATTAAGCGGAATATCGGTTAAGGTCCACCGGCTTGCCAGCTCTGTGCGCACCTCGCTTAACGGCCAATATTGGTCCAGCCGGTCCGCGTCACCCATGTCGCCCATCGGCATGACCTCGATCATCGTCAGGTCAAAGCCACGCGCGCCGCACCATTCAACCATATCATGGATTTCATCGTCATTCTGACCCTTAAGCGCCACGGCATTGATCTTGATCGCCAAGCCCGCCTTTTGCGCCGCGTCAACCCCGTCCATCACCTGCCCAAACCGCCCCCAACGGGTGATTTTGGCAAATTTATCCGCATTCAATGTATCGAGCGACACATTCACCCGCCGCACCCCTGCATCCCGCAGGCCTTGTGCAAATTTGCCAAGCTGGCTGCCATTGGTGGTCAGCGTCAATTCGCGCAGTGCGCCCGAGGCCACATGCCGTGACATGCTGTCAAAAAAGGTCATAATACCCTTGCGCACAAGGGGTTCCCCGCCGGTGATCCGCAGCTTTTTAACGCCAAGATCAACAAAAGCCGAACACATGCGGTCCAGTTCCTCTAGCGATAATAATTCTTTTTTGGGCAGGAATGTCATGTTTTCCGACATGCAATAATAGCAGCGAAAATCGCAACGATCCGTGACAGAAACGCGCAGATAATCGACAATGCGGTTAAACGGGTCAACAAGATTTGGCGCT
>CAZSSS010000044.1:0-9497 GCA_964609255.1 uncultured Rhodobacterales bacterium | reverse complement strand
CGCCATAAACAGCTTGCGGAAATTTTCGGCCTGTTTGGTTTCAACGCTGGACAGTTCCAGATTGGTCAGCTTGGTAACCCCATCCACCAGTTCCGCGATTTCCAGCGAAAACAACTGCGCGACTTCTTTAAAGGTGGCGTTAGTATCCTCGATGGTGTCATGCAACAGCGCTGTTATGATGGTTGCGTCATCCAGTTTCACCTCGGTTAACAGGGCTGCGACGGCAACGGGGTGGCTGAAATAGGCCTCACCGGAATGACGCTTTTGGCCGTCATGGGCTTTCAGCCCAAACGCATAAGCACGCCGGATCATGTCTGCATTACAAACAGGATTATAGGCCTGAACCAGACCAATTAGCTCCTCGACGTCGATCATAGGATCTCCAGTCTTAGCCGGCAGCTTGGGCTTCCATCAGGGCGCGCAACATTTTTTCCTCAGACATATCATCCTGCGGGGCGTCGGGTGTTTCGGTTTCCATCAGCAAAGGCATGCTGTCTTCTTCCGGCTCGTCGACCTCGTTCTGGTTTTGCAGGCTTTCGATGGCTGATTCACGAATAGCGTCAGCTGTCAGCGTTTCTTCGGCAATCTCGCGCAGGGCGACAACCGGGTTTTTATCGTTGTCACGATCAACAGTAAGTTCCGCGCCAGCGGCCAGCTGCCGCGAGCGATGTGCGGCCATAATCACCAGATCAAAATGATTCGGGATTTTGTCAATGCAGTCTTCAACGGTTACGCGTGCCATGCGAGATGCTCCAATATGGGATCATGAGAAAGCCGTTATGTAATGCGCCTTGCCTTGAAACGCAAGGGCACAACTGCGTCATTATGTTAAAATTTGTCGCACCAGCGTTACGTCGGCCTTTGGTAAATCCGCCAGCATTTGTGCAACCGTCCGCCCCAATACCGGATGATGCCATTCCGGGGCGATATCATTCAGCGGCACCAAAACAAAAGCCCGGTCTTGCAGCCGTGGGTGCGGCAGGATCAACTGGTCGGGTGCCAGCACCATTTGCTGCTCAATTGGCAGGCTGTGCCAATGGGTAAACACATGCGGGTTGGGTGCCACCGCATCGCCGACCGCCAGTAGATCAAGATCACAGCTTCGTTGCCCCCAGCGCGCGGTGCGTTGCCGCCCCATTGCTGTTTCAATTTGGTGCAGCGCTGGCAAAATTTCTGCGACGGGCAAAACCGTTTCAATTTCCACCACCGCATTCACATAATCCGGGCCTGATCCGGGCGGAAATGCCTCGGTTTCATACCACTGGCTTTGCTTGGTAATTTCTAACGATTCGCCTAAAAACAACCCTAACGCGTGTCGCAAGGTGTCTTTCGGCGTGATTTTCCCGCTGGATTGGTTTGACCCGACGGCAACATAGGCTTTCAACAGGGTATTCGCCGAATTGTGGGGTTGTAACTGCACTGTAAAACTCTATTTTCGTTTCTTTAACGCTGACTGCGTTCCGGAACATTATCGGTCGGAAGCCGCATAAGCAAACTTACCAATTAAGGTGAAGACGAATGTTTTACAGAGACGAACGGCTGGCGCTGTTCATTGACGGGTCCAATCTCTATGCTGCCGCCAAGGCATTGGGGTTTGACATCGACTATAAATTGCTGCGCACGGAATTTATGCGTCGCGGAAAATTGTTGAGGGCGTTTTACTATACCGCCCTTCTCGAAAACGAAGAATATTCCCCCATTCGACCGCTTGTCGATTGGTTGAATTATAACGGCTATAATATGGTGACCAAACCGGCCAAGGAATTTACCGATTCCATGGGGCGGCGTAAAATCAAGGGCAATATGGATATCGAACTAACCGTCGATGCCATGGAACTGGCGCCGCATATTGATCACATCGTGATTTTTTCGGGTGACGGTGATTTCAGGCCAATGGTTGAATCCGTGCAGCGCCAAGGTGTGCGGGTTTCGGTTGTATCAACGATCCGTTCCAATCCGCCAATGATCGCAGATGAATTGCGCCGCCAATGTGACAATTTCATTGAGCTGGATGAGCTGAAAGACGTGATCGGTCGCCCACCTCGCCCTGATATGCAAGACGCATATACTGAAATGGAAGATACCTGATGTAATGGCTGGTGGATATTCCATCAGCCATCCGCTAGGTTTCACGGGATTATTCGGAGCATATGAATGAGCCCACCGCTAACCCTTTATCTGGCTGCGCCGCGCGGGTTTTGTGCGGGTGTTGATCGTGCCATAACAATCGTTGAACTGGCGATCCAGAAATGGGGCGCGCCTGTTTATGTGCGTCATGAGATTGTCCATAATAAGTTTGTTGTCGATGATTTGCGCCGGAAAGGCGCTGTTTTTGTTGAAACTCTGGATGATTGTCCCGCTGACCGGCCGGTGATCTTTTCGGCCCATGGCGTGCCAAAATCGGTGCCTGCACGGGCGATTGAACGCAAAATGGTGTTTGTTGATGCCACCTGCCCGCTGGTCTCCAAGGTCCATATAGAGGCCGAGCGCCACCATGAAAACGGGTTGCAAATGGTGATGATTGGTCATGAAGGCCACCCCGAAACCATCGGCACCATGGGGCAATTACCCGACGGCGCGGTGCTGTTGGTTGAAACCACAGCGGATGTGGCGCGGCTGGCGCCCGCTGACCCCGAAAAACTGGCCTTTATCACCCAAACCACGCTTAGCGTGGATGATTGTTCCGACATCATCACGGCACTGCGCGCCCGATTTCCCGCCATCATTGGCCCCCATAAAGAAGATATTTGTTACGCCACAACCAACCGTCAGGCCTCGGTGCGCGCCATTGCGCCCAAAATCGACGCGTTGCTTGTCATCGGCGCGCCCAATTCATCAAATTCGCGCCGATTGGTCGAGGTTGGCAAAAATGCGGGCTGCGCGTATACGCAACTGGTTCAGCGTTCAACTGATATTGATTGGCGTGCATTGGCTGGCATCACGGCGGTTGGTATCACGGCGGGTGCCTCAGCCCCCGAAATATTGGTGAACGAAGTTGTTGACGCCTTTCGCCAACGTTTTACAGTAACCGTTAAAGTAATCGAAACTGCTCAGGAAAATATTTCTTTCAAAGTTCCGCGAATATTACGAGAGGCTCGCCATGAAGAACATTCCCTTTAGCGCAACATTATGGGCCATAATTCTGGCCCTTCCTTTTATTTATTGCACCGTTGCAGTGCTGGATCTGGTGACGCCGCCCCAATCCTATTGGGCGCAACCCTATCGATTGCTCAACTCTTATGGTGCGATTTCATTGGCTGTTTCGGGTGGCATTTATTGGGGGTTTGCCGCCAAATCCCGCCCCGGAATTCTTGATGCGATCATTGCCATGCTGCCGCCGCTGGCAGCGCTGGTGGCATCTTTTTACCCGGCTCCGCTGTTTCCACTTGCGGTTGCAACGGCGGGGTTAATCGTGGTTGACCTTACATTCATTGCCCGTGGCTTGGCCCCCAACTGGTGGTTTTCCTTGCGTTTATTTACAACAACGATTGCCTCGGGCGCGTTGTTTATTGCCTATTATGCATGAATTAATCGCCTATACCGATGGTGCATGTTCGGGAAACCCCGGCCCGGGCGGCTGGGGTGCATTACTGATTGCACAGAAAAACGGCGTTATTCTGAAACAAAAAGAACTATGCGGCGGAGACCCCGACACAACCAATAACCGTATGGAACTGATGGCCGCCATAAGCGTGCTGAACGCGATGAAAAAACCCTCAGCCATGACAGTTATCACCGACAGTTCTTATGTCAAAGACGGTATTACCAAGTGGATTATCGGCTGGAAGCGCAATAACTGGAAAAACAGTCAGAAAAAGCCGGTTAAAAACGTAGACCTGTGGAAATTGCTTGACGAAGCCGCCGTGCAGCACGATGTGACATGGCAATGGATCAAAGGCCACGCAGGGCATGCGGGCAATGAACGCGCGGATGAATTGGCGCGGCGCGGTATGGAACCGTTTAAAGGTTAATCCTTATTTGTGAATTGCTGATACACATAAATCAGCGCGATCACCGCCAGTATCGCCCCGACCAACCCGGCCGCCGCGCCCAGTAACGCCAGCAAAACCCGCAGGGCAAACCCGCCAACCAGCGCTCCGATTACGCCCAGCGCCACCGTCTGGATCACGCCCATTTCAAGTTTCATCATCCGCGTGGCGATAAACCCCGCCGCCGCACCAATTATCACCAGATAAAGCACAGTGCCCCCTTTTGCTAAAATCACTGCAATGTATATAGTATTAACTTTGCAGTTTTCCAGACCTCAGGTCAGAATCTCACCATTTTTCACCGGGAACCCGCGCAGAAAATCCTGCGTATTCATTGGGCCTTTGCCCGCGCGTTGCAGCCGCGTTAAGTGCAGCGCCCCCTGCCCGCACGCGATATTCATGCCCTCATCCAGCACCAATCCCGGCTGTCCTGCGCCTGTGGTTTCCACACAATTCAGTAATTTGACCCGCTCATCTTTTATATCGCACCATGCGCCGGGAAACGGCGACAGCCCGCGAATGTGCCGGCTGACGGATTTTGCGTCTTTCGTCCAGTCAACCCGGGTCTCGGATTTGTCAATTTTGGCTGCATAAGTCATGCCGGTGAGGGCTTGTGGTTCAGCGTTCAACTTGTTGAGGTTTTTAAGGGTTTCACAAATCAGTTTACCCCCAAGAACCGCCAGTTCATCGTGTAAATCGCCGGTTGTTACCCTGTCCAGGATCATCACCTTTTGTCGTTTTAGCCCCGGCCCCGTGTCCAGCCCCGCCTCCATTTGCATGATGCAAATGCCGGTTTCACGATCCCCCGCCATAATCGCGCGGTGAATAGGCGCAGCGCCGCGCCAGCGGGGCAAAAGCGATGCGTGGATATTCAGGCAGCCCAAGCGCGGCGCATCCAGAATGACCTGCGGCAAGATCAAACCGTAAGCGACCACCACGGCAATATCGGCATTCAGCGCTTTAAACGCCTGAATATCCTCAAGATTTTTGAAATTTACAGGTGTGCGAACCTTGATCCCCAAGGCCTCAGCCCGTTGATGCACCGGCCCGATGCGCAGCTTTTTGCCGCGCCCGGCTTTGCGCGGAGGTTGTGAATAGACCGCTACGATCTCGTGTCCGGCGGCGTGCAGCGCCTCCAGTGCCTGAACCGAAAAATCCGGCGTGCCCATGAAAATGATCCGCATCAACGTCTCCGTTTATTCTTGGCATGTTTGGCCAACAGCATTTTCCGTTTGACGGGGCTAAGGTGATCAATAAATAGTTTACCGTTCAAGTGATCAATCTGGTGTTGCACCGATGTTGCCCATAATCCGACAAAATCCTGTTCAATTATTGCGCCGTTTTTGTCCATAAATCGCACCGTAATCGCGCGGGGCCGCTTAACCATCGCCCAAAGGTTGGGAATATTGGGGCTGGCTTCTTCGTGCTCTCGCATGACGGCGGACACATGCAGGATTTCAGGGTTTGCCATGCACAACGGTTGGTTGCGCGTCTCAGAACCATCCACAACGATCAGGCGCAGCATTTCGCCCAGTTGGGGGGCGGCAAGGCCAACGCCGGGCATGTCATACATGGCTTTCAGCATGTCATCCCAAAGCGCCCGCACAGGGTCGTCAACCCTGTCAACCGCCGCGCAAACACTGCGCAACCTCTTGTCTGGATATGACAGAAACACCCGTTTCATTTATCCCGCGCGCGTTCTTTTTTTAGCTTTTTCATCTTGCTGGTGATCATGCCACGTTTTACCGCAGACAGATAATCAATAAAAAGCCGCCCGTTCAGGTGGTCCAACTCGTGTTGAACGCAGGTCGCGCCAAGCCCGTCAAATTCCTGCTCATGCACAACACCATCGATGTTTTGAAAGGTCATTCGCACGCTGACGGGCCGGGTTATGTCCTCATAAATCTCCGGGATCGACAGGCAGCCTTCCTCATGGGTATTCGTGTCATCCGAGACCCAGGAAAGGCGCGGGTTAAACAACACCCGTGGCTCTGGCTCAGCTTCTTTTCCCGATACATCCATCACAAAAAGCCTGTAAATGCTGCCAACTTGCTGGGCCGCCAGCCCAACGCCGGGCGCATCATACATGGTTTCCAGCATGTCATCCGCCAGCTTTCGCATGGCAGCATCAATATTACCCACGGGTTCGCAGGTTTTTTTCAGCCGTGGATCCGGATGCAAAAGTATTTTTTTAAGGCTCATGCGGGTCATTTACTGCAAGGAATTGATCGACACAAGTGCCGCAAATTTCCGCTTGCGCCCAAAGCCCATTCAGATACCGTGGCAAAAATTCACCGAGGAATTGCGCATGCCCCATAATTTTGATGAATATATCGACCGTCGCGGATCTCATAGCGCCAAGTGGGACGCTATGGAGACGGTTTACGGCGTGTCATCCGATGATGGGCTGGCGATGTGGGTTGCCGATACGGATTTCAAACCGCCACAGGCTGTCAATGACGCTTTGGTGGCACTGGCTGAGCACGGTGTTCACGGGTATTATGCAAACGACAAAAGCTATCGCGCCGCGATAACCGGCTGGATGGATCGTCGCCATGCATGGCAGGTGGAGCCGGACTGGATATTTCCCGCGCATGGTCTGGGCGCCGCAATTGCGATTTGTTTACAGGCATTTACCAAAAAAGACGACGCGGTTATTCTGTTTTCGCCGGTTTATCATTCCTTTGCCAAATACATAAAAGCCAATGGGCGCGTGGTTGTGGAAAGCCCTCTTGTTAATAATGACGGCCATTATGAAATGGACATTCCGGCGTTGGAGGCCACATTAACGGGCAAAGAAACCATGATGATCTTTTGCTCTCCGCATAATCCGGGTGGGCGCGTCTGGACACAGTCCGAGCTGGAAAAAGTCGCTGATTTTTGTAAGCGCCACGCGATTTTGCTGGTTTCTGACGAGATCCACCATGATCTGGTTTTTGCGCCTCACAAACATATTTCCATGCCGCTGGCCGCGCCCGATATTACGGGTCAGCTTATTATGCTGGTTGCCCCGTCAAAAACATTTAACATCGCGGGGGGCATGTCGGGCTGTGTAGTGATCTCTGATCCCGGTTTGCACGCCAAATACGCCCACGCAACGCTGGCCGCAGGTGTTCACGGCAGCAGGGCCGGTATGATCATGGTTGAGGAAGCCTATAAAAATGGTGATGACTATGCTGATGATCTTATTGAATATTTGGCCGAAAATCACCGGATTTTTGACGAGGGTATCAACAAAATTCCCGGCCTAAAGTCAATGAAACTGGAGGCAACCTATTTGGCGTGGGTCGATTTTTCCGGCACAGGCATGAGTTCTGATGACTATAAAACCCGCGTGGAAAAGCACGCCAAGATCGCTGCAAATTACGGCGAGACATTCGGCACAGGCGGCGAAAACTTCTTGCGGTTCAATCTGGGATGCCGTCGGGAAATGGTGGTTGACGCGGTAAAGCGGCTTCAGGATGCGTTCTCCGATTTACAATGAATCACACTTCACTGTAACATCCCGCCCCGAACTCATCCAACCAAAGCAGGTCATATTTGAACAGCCCAAATCATAAGCCGTCGCGTTGGCTTGATCGTTTGTCGCCACCCCATATTGTCACGCTTGTTGCGATTGCCGGTATTTCTGCGCTTAATATGAATATATTTCTTCCGTCATTGCCCAGCATGGCTGAATTTTATCAGACCGAGCACTCGGTGGTTCAACTGGCTATTTCTGCTTATCTGGGTGTGACGGCCGTTTTGCAATTGATCATCGGGCCATTATCCGACCGCTATGGGCGGCGTCCGGTTATCTTGGGGGGGATGGCGACATTTTTGCTGGCCACCATCGGTTGCCTGCTGGCCCCCACCGTTGAGATTTTTCTGGTATTCCGTATGTTACAGGCGGTTATTGCGGTTGGCATGGTGTTGTCGCGCGCCATTGTGCGTGACATGGTGCCCCCTGACCGCGCCGCAAGCATGATCGGATATGTAACCATGGGCATGTCGCTGGTGCCGATGCTTGGCCCCATTATCGGTGGCTATCTTGATAATACATTTGGCTGGCAGGCCAGTTTTGCCATGGTTCTGGTTCTTGGCGTTTTGGTTATGATCTTAACATGGTTTGATCTGGGCGAAACCAACCAGCATCAAAGCGCCAGTTTTCGCAGCCAGTTTCGCAGTTACCCCGAATTGATCGGGTCTCGGAGATTTTGGGGGTATTCCGCCACTGCTGCCTTTTCGGCGGGCACGTTTTTTGCATTTCTGGGTGGCGCGTCATTTATATCATCGCAGGTGCTTGGCCTGAATTCAGCGCAATTGGGAATGTTTTTCGCCATTGTTTCAGTGGGTTATATGCTTGGCAATTTCATTTCGGGCAGGTTCTCACAGCGTTTTGGCATAAACCGGATGATGCTTTACGGCACCTGTGCCGGTGCGGTCGGCACGGTGATTATCGTGCTGTTATTTTCAGCAAACCTGTATCATCCGCTGTCTTTGTTTGGTCCGATGTCCATTGTGGGGTTGGGCAACGGGATGACCCTGCCCAATGCAAATGCCGGTATGGTTTCGGTGCGTCCGCAACTGGCGGGCAGCGCCTCGGGGCTTGGTGGCACGATTACCATTGGTGGCGGCGCGGCTATTTCTGCGCTGACCGGCGCGCTGCTATCCCCGCAAAACCCGGTGATGCCGTTGATTATCCCGATGGTTATCGTGTCCATGATGGCAATTCTGACGGCTCTTTATGTTATGCATGTTGCGCGCAGCACCGGGGAACTTGCTGCGGCTGAATAAGTCGCCTATGCAGCATTTTGGCATTGACATATCAGCGCAATATTGTGATGCAATGCGCGACACAAACGTAATAATATTTCGCAAGGAACCCCTCCATGAGCTTTATGGTCCAGCCTGCCAGCCCCGCCCAGCCCAACCGCTGCCAGTTATTTGGCCCCGGCTCCCGCCCGGCAATATTTGAAAAAATGGCCGCCAGCGCGGCGGATGTTATCAACCTTGATCTGGAAGACAGCGTAAGCCCGGCGGACAAGCCGCAGGCGCGGCAAAATATCATTGATGCGTTAAATACCATTGATTGGGGCGGTAAAACCGTATCGGTTCGGATCAATGCTCTGGATACGGAATTCTGGTATCGTGATGTCATTGACCTGCTTGAAAAAACTGGCGACCGGATTGACCAGATTATGATCCCCAAGGTTGGAAACGCTGGTGATATCTATGCGGTTGATGCGCTGGTAAGCTCGGTTGAAATGGCGAATAATCGGCAAAAACCCCTCAATGTTGAGGTCATCATCGAAACCGCAGCGGGCCTTGCCCATGTTGAAGAAATTGCCGCCAGCAGCAAACGCATGCGCGCCATGAGCCTTGGCGCTGCGGATTATGCCGCCAGCATGGGGATGCAAACCACCGGCATTGGCGGCACTCAGGAAAATTATTATATGCTGGACAGCGACCAGAACCATCATATGGCAGACCCGTGGCATGCGCCGATTGTCGCCATTGTTGCGGCCT
>CAZSSS010000043.1:5087-9503 GCA_964609255.1 uncultured Rhodobacterales bacterium | reverse complement strand
GATGCCTTTTTTGCCTCGGCATATGCGCAATGGCTGGGGCCTTATGCAAAAAAGAACGGCCCCAAAAAACGGTTTATTCCGCGCGAAAAAATCCATGCCAAAATTCTGCGGATGCGGCGGGGCTGGCCTGCGCTTATTCGGGATATTCGCGCGGTTTTCCCCCACTGCCCGATTGCGGTAACGCCCTATATTGCAGGCAAAAATTATCTGGATGTGATGTTTAAACATCTGGCTGGTCCGGTTTCGACGGGTATGGATTTTAACGCTGGATATTTCTGGAATCGCGGCTTGTCAGCGGCGCTTGTTGAACAATTGGAGGCGCAGTTGATCGCGGGCTTGGCCACGCCTGAATCGGTTGCGCAAATTCGCGCTCAGCGTGGCAAAAAAGCGTCCGATCTTGTTGATCATTTCTGGTCGGTTGATGACCGCAAAACACTGCAACACCGTTATATGGATGATGTTAAGGCCATCACAGCCATGGCCAACAAAAATGTGTTTTGGCATGGGGATTCTGTGGGCGACGCTGGCCGTGAACTGTGATAGGCAACGCATTCAGGCGTAACGGGATTGGCATGCGACACATAATTTTCTTGATATTTGTTCTGTTTGGCGCTGGATTGGGGCAAACAGGCGCGGCGCAATCCCCCCAACAGGACGGGCTGCGTTTGGCCGAAGCATTAAGCGCTGCGCGCAGCAAAGATTGGCTGACGGCAACAAACTTGGCCACCGGTTTATCGGACCCCGTTGGCACCGAAATCATTGATTGGATGCGCCTGCGGGCCGGTGAGGGCACCTTTGCCGAATATGAATTTTTCCTGAGCGAAAACGCTGATTGGCCGGGGTTGAAACGCCTGCAAAAAGCCGGAGAAAGCACGATTCCGACAGGGTTAGCCGCGACGCGGGTGGTGTCGTATTTCTCCAACAGATTGCCCCAAACAGGCGCAGGGGCAATTGCTTTTGCGGCGGCGCAAAACCAATTGGCTGACGGCAATGCGGCGCGGGTAACAATTTTGCGCGCTTGGCAGGAAATGGTGCTTACAGCTGCCGAATTTCAACAAATTTCTGAAGAATACGGTGATATTGTTCAAGATTTTCACGTGCAGCGGATGAATTGGCTGTTGTGGCAAGGCCACACAAAATCAGCCTCAAATATGATTGAACTGGTTGGGGATGATTACCAGAAACTGGCGCTTGCCCGTATCGGGTTGCAAAACGCGGTTAACGGGGTTGATGCCTTGGTGGCGGCGGTTCCCGAGGCGCTGCAAGATGACCCCGGCCTTGCCTATGACCGTTTCGTGTGGCGTGCCAAAAAAGGTTATGGGGACAGCGCCAGCCAGATGTTGGAGAACCGCAGCACAGCAGTTGCGGCGCTGGGCCAGCCGGAAAATTGGGCCAGCCGGCGGCGGACCTATGCGCGCCGCGCCATGCGGTCGGGTGACAATGAACTGGCCTATCGGTTGGCCAGCCAGCATTTTTTGACAAGCGGCAGTAATTTTGCTGATCTGGAATGGCTGGCGGGGTTTTTGGCCCTGAAAAAACTGGATGATCCAGAAACAGCGCTGACGCATTTCCAGAATTTTCGCGGGGCTATTCAATCGCCTATCAGCGTTGGCCGTGCGGGGTATTGGCTGGGCCTGACCCATCTGGCGTTGGGCGATGTTGATGCTGCCAATGCGGCTTTTGCCATGGCGGCAGCGTATCAGACCAGTTTTTATGGCCAATTGGCCGCCGCGCAGGCGGGGGTTGCGCCCGATGCAAGGTTGCAAGGCAATGATCTGCCACCCGACTGGACGGTCGCGCCATTTTTAACCGACGAATCCGTGCGGGTTGGAGTGTTGTTTTATTTCGCCAAAGAACCATTGCTGGCGCGGCAGTTTTTTTCCCATGTGAGCGAGGGTCTGACGCCGCAAAATCAAGAAGCGCTGGGCCAACTGGCGCTGGATCTGGAAATGCCAAACACCGCTTTGGCCATCGCAAAAATCGCGGCGCGCACCGGCACGGTGTTGCCCGATGCCTATTATCCGGTGACCGAACTGGCCGAATTCAGCACTGATATCCCGCCCGAATTGGCACTGGCGATTGCCCGTCAGGAAAGTGAGCTGTTCACCCAAGCCCAAAGCGGCGTTGGCGCGCGCGGGTTGATGCAAATAATGCCCGCCACAGCGCGGCAGGTGGCAAAGGAAATCGGCATTGAATATTCAGCCAGCCGTCTGCTGAATGACTGGCGTTATAATGCGCGGCTTGGCAGCGTGTATCTGGCCGGATTAATCGAGGATTACGACGGTTCATTTTTATTGGCGGCGGCGGCATATAATGCTGGCCCGACGCGGGTAAACCGATGGATCAAAGATTACGGCGATCCGCGCCAAAAAGACGTTGATCCGGTGGTCTGGATTGAAACCATTCCGTTTCGCGAAACCCGCAATTATGTGCAACGGGTGATGGAGGCCCTTTTTGTTTATCGCGCGCGTATCAGCGGCGAGGTGTCAGACCTGATGCTGGCCACAGAACTGGCATTGCCCGAGCAATAAAGCCTAATGAAACCGGCTTTGGCTAAGCACAAGCGGCGGGTTATTATTTTGACCAAAATCAATAACTTTGCCCAACAAGATGCTGTGGTCTCCTGCATCGATTATTTTGTCTCGGGTGCAATCAAACCATGCGGAACATCCGTTTATTAGCGGGCGGCCAGACGGCCCCGAATGCCAATAATTATTGGCAAACCGGTCAATATCGGGGGTTGAGAAATTACGGCTGATCGCATCCTGCCCCCGCGCCAGAATGCTGACAGAAAACCCCGCATTTTTGCTGATCGCCCCGTGGCTGCGGGATGTTTGTGACATGCAAACCAGCACCATCGGAGGGTTCAGCGAAACCGAAGTAAAAGAGTTGGCTGTAAAACCCACAGGCATGTTGTTCTGATCCAGCGTTGTCACAATTGTAACGCCGGTTGCAAACATGCCAAACGCGGCACGCAAATCTTTGCGATCCATTTCCAACATGTTCCCCTTTTTGGTTTTGTTGGCATCAGTTTGAACAAGCCGGTTCCCCGACGCAAGCGCAGCTTTAAGAAGTTTTATGTTCCAGCCCAAAAATAGTGGCTATTGCGGCGGCTCCGCTCTATTATTTGCGATAATTGGACAGCTAAGGGAATTTTTGTGAACCATACCGAGGGTATTTTAAAAGCCGGAGAGCTGCTCAACAATACATATGTTATTGAGGAACTGGTCGGACAGGGCGGCACCGGAGAGGTCTATCTGGCAAAAAATATCGTTTCGGGGCGCAAATTTGCCATCAAGATTCTGAAACAGGAATTTGCCAATAACGAGACATTTATCAACCTGATGCGCCGCGAATCCGATGTGCTGCACGAGGTGCGCGACGATGCGGTGGTGCGCTATAACGAATTGCTGCGCTCAGAACTGCATGGCGGATTTGTGTTTCTGGTCATGGAATATATTGAAGGCCCGCAATTGGCGGAAATCATCAAGGAACGGGGGTCAATCGACGAATCATCGTTGATGTTGGTGGCGCAGCGTATGGCGCAAGGGCTGAAAGCCGCGCATGACAAAAAGGCGTTTCACCGCGATATGAGCCCGGATAATATTATCCTGCCGGGTGGCGATATGTCCAAAGCAAAATTGATTGATTTTGGCATTGCGCGGGATCTGAATGATAATGCCCAAACAGTTGTGGGCGGTGGATTTGCGGGCAAATATCAATATGCCTCGCCCGAACAACTGGACGGCAATGTTGATGCGCGTTCAGACCTTTATAGCCTTGGCATGACATTATTGCGGGCCTATCGCGGGCAACCGATTGAAATCGGCTCATCGTTGATGGAAATTGTCAAAAACAAATCGGTGCGCCCGGATACCCGCGATGTGCCGGGCAAGCTTGGGCAGTTGATCACGCGTCTGGTTGAACCGCGCCCCGAAGACAGGTTTCAGTCGGCTGACGAATTGCTTGCATTTCTGGATGGCGATGTAGCAGCGCGGGTTGCGCAGGCGGACCAAGCTACGATTGTTGCCCCACAAATCGGGCAGCGTGGCTTTGGGCAAACCACCACAATGCCACCCGAACCGGGCAGCAAAACCGGCGGCGGCGGTGGTAAATGGGTTTTGACCCTGATCATGCTGGGTGCCCTTGGCGCCGGCGGCTGGTTTTTTGGCATGGGGCCGGGCAAGGAACTGGTGTTTGGCGCACAATATCCCGAAGCGGACCCATATGTGATTGAAATCGCATCAGCCGGTGGTGCCGCGCCGGTGCGGATTAGCGGCCATATTCCCGGACCAGAGGCAGGCGCACAGACCGATGCAGCCCTTGGCGTGATATTTGGCGATTCGCAGGTGCAAAGCCGGTATGATTTTGCCAGTGGTATTCCGGTGGAAACGTGGCTGGCGGATGTTCCGCAGC
>CAZSSS010000043.1:0-5077 GCA_964609255.1 uncultured Rhodobacterales bacterium | reverse complement strand
GGTTATTCAAGATATGAACGTGGTTTTAAGCGGTGAGGCGGATGACGCCAATGTCGCAGCAGAGGCCGTAGAAGACGCAGAACGCATCGCAACCATGTTGGGTTATACCCTTAACCATAACATCACCGCAACGATAAATCCGGTTGATCTGGCGGAGCTGAATGCTGAATTGGCCCAATACGAAAGCTGCGGTCCGCTGCGCATTTCGGGGGGCAACGGTGTTGCGCTGGGGCCGGATGACCGGCTGACAGTGTCGGGAATTATTGCGCGGCAAACCGACGTAGAGGTGATCGATCTGGTGCTGCAAGAATTGGTGAATGGTCGCGGTATTGATTTCAATCTGGCGGTTCTGAACCCGCCGGTTTGTATGATCGAAACGATGTTGCCACCGCCAATGCCCGGCATAGAGATCGTGTATTCTTATGGCTCAAAAACGGGTCAGGCGACGGATGGTGTTTATCATGCCGGTGAAAACCCGGTGATTGATGTGCAGTTTCCGGCCGCCAGGTTCGGGTTTTTATACGGGTTTTATATCGATGCCGAAGGGCAGGTTTTTCACCTGCTCCCCCATAAAGACCGGCTGAATAATGTGTTGCCCACTTTGGGGACCGATGAAAATGGTATCCGCACCGTGCGGCTGGCTTTTCCGGCTGGCGAAGCAACCACCGAAAAACTGGGGTTTAACGTAATTGAGCCCTTTGGCACCAGCATGATTGTCACAATTATTAGCGAGATACCGTTGTTTGACAAGACCCGACCAAGGGCAGAATCGGTTGAGGCCTTTCGGGTTGCTTTGTCTGATGCGCGCTCGGTTTTGCTGGATGGACGGACGCTTGTGACCGCGCGTTATCTTGTAACTGAGCAATAAGATCACCATATATAAGGTATTAAACACAATTTTATTTGCAGCATTTATTTGCCGTAAAATCCAAATTCGGTTATATTGACCAAAAATTAAATGAAAGAGGAATGCGATATGGTATTTCAGAAAATTATTACTCTGTGTGCTGCGGCATGTTTTTTAAGTCCGGTGGCGGTGCAGGCTCAGGTAATGACCGCTGAGGAAATATTGGCGCTGCTACAGGCGCAACGGGAATTACTGGCCACACAAGCGAGCGAATCCGGTGACACAAGGGCGTTGGGGTTTGTTCTTAATTCCACCCCCGAAACCAGCGGGGACGGCGTGGCTGTGGGCACCGAAATCGCCAGTGATGTGGTTACTGCCAGCACCGAAGGGGCAATTGTCCCTCAGGCATTGGTGATCGATCTGACGATCTTTTTTGAATACGATTCTGCGTTGCTTAAGGCTGAATCGCGCGATCAGGTTGATGCGCTTTGCACAGCCATTCAAACCAGTGAACGGGCGGTTTCTGATGCTGCGGAAGTGGCAATTGAGACGAGTGATACGGGCACGGACAGTGATGTTAACGCTGCCGCGCTGGAGCAGATCACCGCATCAACCAGCGGCAATTATCAGATTATCGGCCATACAGATTCGTCAGGGTCAGTTGAATATAATCTGACACTTAGCCAAGCGCGGGCTGACGAAGTTGTGCGGTATATGGTGCGTGAATGTGGCATTGACGCGGGTGTTTTAGAAGCGGTTGGCTTGGGCGAAGGCCGGCTGAAAGATGCGGAAAACCCGCGTGCAGACGCCAATCGCAGGGTTGAAATTCAAGTCACGCTTTAACGCCTCAAAAAAAAGCGGCGCGGCCATGGTTGCGCTTGGCTGGGGCAAGGGTATGCGCGCCGCGCCGACACCCCAGCGCAGGGGCGTTACGCCATGGTTTCAAGGAACATCGCGCGACTGGTTTCGTCGTCGATATGGCCTGATAAGGTCTGGCAAAGCTCTGCCCGACTGGTGCAGGTTTTTGCCGTTTTCTTGATTATGACCTTGGCGATGGGGCCGATATGGGGAACCAGTTGATTTGTCAGGGCCTCTAGCAGATCGGGCGACAATAGCGGTGATCCGGTTGTCATCGCGGAGCCGGTCTGCCCCAGATGTTGACGCACTGCTTGTTTGAATTCTTCGCGATATTCTGGTCCGATTTCCGCCGCCAACTGGTCGATCAACTGATTTGTGTCGGTGGTGGAATTTGAAACTTTGCGCACCAGAACCTTGGCGATGGGTCCGATTTGTTTTGTCAGCAGGGTTTCGACCCGCGACAGCACAGATTTCGGCATTTGCTGCGCAAGGGTTTGCGATAAAACAACAGGCGCCGGATTGCCAGCGGGCAACTGGACAATTGTGCGCTCGGTGTCATTCATGACCTGACGATCCACATCCCGCAAAGCCGCGTGGATAGCGGTTGCAAATGCCCGCGCATTTGGCAGGCGCTTATTGGGGTCCGGGGCAAGGGCGGCTGCGGAAATCTGGTAAAGCGCGGCTGGCAGCTCGGGGGCCAGATTTGCAAGTTCCAAACCATTGCCGGAGATTACTTTTTGCGTCAGTTCCCCCAACGAGTTGGATTCAAAGGGTTTTCGCCCCGTCAGCAATTCAAACATAATAACGCCAGCACCAAAAATATCAGCGCGATGGTCGGCTTGCTGGCCCATAAATTGTTCGGGCGACATATAGTCGGGCGTGCCGATCATACCGCCATTTGTGGCCCCCAAGGCCTCAATGCGGGCAACACCAAAATCAGCGATTTTCAGGCGGCCATCGGGCAGCAACAATATATTTGCCGGTTTAATATCCCGATGAACAATGCCCTGTCCGTGAATGGCATCAAGCCCCGCCAGCATTTGGGTCATGATGGAGCCAAATTCCTGAAGGTTGGGCAGGGGCCGCCGCGCGATGCGTTCCTGAACATTTACAGCCTGTTCGATGAGTTCCATCACCAGATATGGCTGCTCATTTCGTTCGAGATAGTCGAATATCGTCACCAGATTGCCGTGCAAACATTTACCCGCCGCCTTGGCTTCGCGCGCGAATCGTTCCAGCCATGAGGCCCGCTCAGATGTGTCAATCAGATGGGTGTGCAGGGTTTTAATCGCGACAATCCGGTCGATATCCGGGTCGTGGCCCTTATAGACCACGCCCATGGCCCCCTCGCCCAGGATACTGTCAATCCGATATTTCCCGACCGAAGCGGGGGTCTGCGTAGACATAGTTTTACCAATCAGTTGGGCCAGAAAAATCGGATATTAGTCGTCTAGCAATCTCATGGCGCTATCCAAAGAGCGCCGCATCCGATTGAATGAAGACGACAGAGAGCTGATTTCGTCTTTGCCTCTTTTAACGTATTCCGGTGCCGAAAAGTCGCCCATGCTAACTTGTTCCGATATCTCAGACATCACCGAAACCGGTCTAAGAACGATTCGCGATAACATTACGTTAATCAGCACAATAACAACCATGAAAGCAGCGGCAATTGACAGAACTATGACCGCAATAAGATCATTTGCGCGATCGTTCGCCAGCGACATCGGAGCATAGATAATCTGGGCCCCGATAGTTTCATTTAATTGCCAGCCAAAACCGTTTTCCCGACCGTATAGATCAACCATCGCCGCCGGGGCAATGTCTGGGTCAGAGTGGCAATCAAGACAGCCCGGTTTGGTAATAGTGAACGGAAAAGCTGCGACATAAACCGGCCCTATGTCTGTTTCGCGGATCGTGTTTACCCGGTCAAGATTCGGATTATCGCGCAATTTATTGATTAGCGCGGCTTCCCAATCTTCGGCCAAATCGTCAGGGTTTGTTGGGTTTAACGCGGCTTCTTTGTAATAATAATCGGGGAAGGATTTTTTGAAATGGGCAAAAACAGTTTGTGCAGAAAATGAGGGAACGGTGTGGGGCAAGAACAGGATATCGCTGCCATCAGCCAGCAATGGCTTAACGCCGGACGACGTATAATTTCGCACCGCCAGCGCGTTTGCCCGAATAATGCCGATTTCATTTTCGATTTCATTCAGCGCGTTTTGTTGCGCTGCTTTATAAGTTAATCCTGTCGCCGCAATTATGCCAGAAACGCATGCTAGAACTAGAACCAGATTAAATTTTGTACGTAACCGCATAAGATAATTTCCCCTTTGAATTTAGGTAACATGAATGATAAGTGTATTACTGTTTTACGGATTGTGCTAGATTACTTTAGAAAAGATTTTGATTTATTTACCAGTAAAACTGGATTAGGAACAAAAAATGTTACGTATTTTGATCGTATTAGGTCTTTTGATGTGGTCGCCGATTGCCGCGACAGCCCAAGAAAATAAGGTGAGTATTGTTGCGCTGGTGCTGACAGCCAATGACTACAGCCCCAGCTCTGACAATATTCTATCGACGTTAGGATTGTTAAAAGCCCAGACGTTGCGGGCGGATTCGCCCAATGCCTCGGAATTGCGTTCAGTATTGAAACGGTTTTCGGCAGCTGCACTAGATAATGACATCGCGGTTGTTTTCTATGATGGCCCGGTTCTGAAACTGGATGGCCGTGAATTTCTGGTGCCCGCTGATCTGAATTTACGCCGTGGGTCAGATTTGTTAACGCAGGCTATTCCCTTGTCTGCACTGGCGCGTGCCACTGCTTTGGCCAATAAAGGCGGGGCGATTTTTGTGCATTCCAGTAATTTTGGCACAAACCTTCCTGACGGTATTACCTCAGCGCAGGCCGCCCCTGATTTTCAACCGGGCACCAGCCCGATTTTGTTTGGTCAATCCGGCTCCGCTATGGCGATGGCCGCCATTTTTGATGAACAAGCACAAGGTGATTCGCTTGAGCTTGGCGATCTTTTAAGGGAATTGACTGCGCGCGTGGAATTTACGGCCTCGTATATTCCGCAAAATGCGATTTATGTAAGTCAGGCTGAAACAGCTTTGCCGGTTACTCAAGAAACAACCGGACCCGCAACCGATGATGCCACAGATGCAGACCCGGTAACGGCAGATGATTCGGGCAGCGAATCAGCTGCTGAGGAAACAACCGATAGTAATGATACGGCTGAGGAAGGCATGAGTTTGCCACAGATACAACCGGCTGAAACGAATGAACAAGCCACCGACGTGACCGAAGACACATCAACGCAATCCGATGACATCAAACCGTTGTCGATTGAAATGTTGCAGGCGCTTCAA
>CAZSSS010000042.1:0-9565 GCA_964609255.1 uncultured Rhodobacterales bacterium | reverse complement strand
GTTTTACCTAAACCACGGGCGCGCCATTTTGCCATATTTGGAACCAGCCAAATATGATGAATCATTATTTGATTTATGGCCGCAAGAACAAGATGTTACGCAAGAAACAGCGGAAATTGTTGCCCAAGGGTATTGGCCCGAAGAACGCATTACAGACATTGAAGAAAAAACCTATCACCATCGTCAAAGTTTCATTTTCACCAAACCGTCCGGGCGCATTATTGTCACGCTGCCTACGGGGCATTATTTTGTCAAAACCCGGTTTCGCCGCCGGACCTTTGCGCCGGATGGCACAGAATTACATTCAAAGATCTATTGGTCGTCGCTTTTCAAAACACTGCATGTGCGCGGATGGACCAGTGCCAAACTGGGCACTTGGCTTGCGGACATCACCAGTATTGCCATGATTCTGTTTGGTATTTCCGGGGTATTCATGTGGTGGATGCCGCGTTCAAAACGGTATCTTCGCAAGCTAAAGCGGCGCATAGGTTAGCTTTCCCCGCCCGTCGGTCGTGCCTGTCACGCGATAAGGTAATCCAAGGTCAATCTGGTTGACAAAAAACGTAATCTGATCATCCTCCACAACGGGTTCACGAATTTGATCCAGATCGGGCATCGAAAAATCTGAGATGCTGGGGTTGTTAGGATCAAGCGGGTTCTCTTGCTCAGCCGCATAAGTTTCGCGAAAATCATCGGTGTATTCTTCGATGTCCAGAATCAGCGAAAAATCATGACCCCGATCAAAATGATTGAGCGCCTCAGCCAAGATCATTACATGATCGGGATGGCGAATAGACGACACATCGATCAACATATCGGTCAGAAATTCGTATTCTTTATCACCAACCAGCGCAATTTTTTCACGGTTGTTTTTGTAACTGAATACAATATCCGGAATTTCCTCAGACATGTCCGCACCTCTTTGTTATTGCTTGTTTTATAAAGTTCATTTTGTCGCTTTCCAACTGGTATCCGCCCATTCGTCATCCATGGCTGCAAGGTCACCACTTGGCTCCACGCGCTCAAATAATTTTGGCTGCCCCGAGACAGGATCAGCGATAACGACAAAATAGGTATGGCCGTTTGGCCCCCCCCAATTACTGTCGGCAACAACAAATTCCGGAGGGTCAAGCGTGTTGATAAGGGTATTGTCAAAGACTTTGGCTTTTGACGACTCTGCGCTCTTTTGCCGTGCCTTAAGTTTTTTGGCGTAATCCTCATCGCTGACCGCTTCGCTTTTGGCAATTTTATCAGCCTTCCATTTATCAGCGATAAATTTGGTCTGATAATCAATAAGCGGCTTAAGCGCGGCATCAACGATTTCCTTAAGCTTTTTGGGTGTCATACCCTCATCGGGGCGATTTTTTTGTGCTTCAGCAAGAAGTTCGGCACCTTTTTCATCATCCTCCAGATACACGTTATCATGCAGCCAGTTTTTGCCGTAACTATCGATTTGCCGGTCAAACAGAACCCCGACGGTCTTTGCGTCAATTTCTTTGGCAGCCAGTTTTCGCGCCGGCCCCAAAAGGTGTTTTTCCAATGCCGCAGCAAGATCGCCGCCTTCTTTCAATTTTTCAAGCGACGGGTGTTGTGGCAGGCCTTCAAATACATGAATTCCGCCCGTAGAAATCGTAACCATATCCACATCAGGGCTTTGCCCGATAAAGTTTTTCAACAACGCCGTCACTATTTTTTCGGTGCGCGCGCCCTGACTTTGGTGCCCGGGTTTGCCTTCTTTTTTGTTTTCACCCAGAATGTCTTTGGTTTTAGGATCGCCGCCCTCCAGCGCGAAAATCATCGGCGCGTCAAAACCACCCGCCGCTAATTCCCATGGCAGTCTTGTATCATCCTCATCGCCGCCGGTGCCTTTTATCCACAGACAAATTGAATCAATGAACCCCTGACTGCTGCAATGGTCTGATATTTTTTTCGACAAATCCGCATCGCTTTTGGCACCGGCCGCATCGATCGCCAACGCAGTAATAATTTTGATAAAGTTTTCTTTGGTGATGATGATGCCTTTGGGCGGGAACTTGCTTTTGTTGAGGATCTCAAAATTGCCTTTGTCGGATTTCCCGTCGGCTGAATCTCCGGTTTCTGACGTGGAATTATATCGGAATGTCAACGACTTATGGATCAGAGCTTTGAGCTTTGGTTCAACCTTTTTCCACTCATTCGCACCGATAATGGGCTTCAGCGCATTCAGGTTTTGAACACCGGGGCCAGCATCTTTTCCGGTTGTCCATAACTGATCATCAAGATTCCAGCGCTCGGTTGATTTGGCGCTTTGGGCACCTGCGGTTGCGATTGTGTATTCCCATGAACGCATCAAAGGGTTGTCATCTGCGGGTAATTTGTTCAGTTTTTCGTCAGCCGCGGATGTGCCCAGACTTGTCCGAACGGCTTTGATGTCCAAGCCCTGCGCCGTGGTAAATATCCCCTTGGTGGCGATTTGCGCCATATCCTTCATGGCGCGCGCGGGGTCTTTGGCACGGACATTCCGCGCTGGCGCTGTTGCAAAACATGACCCGACCGGGCCTTGGTCAAGCGGGGTAAACATGGCGGACATCACCGAGTTTTTTATGTCATCCGCTGTCACATCAGCGGGGGCTTTACCCGTTGCCTTGGCGATAAGATTGCGACCGGTATCTTCGGTTGGCGCGGTTGTTATTCCATCCAGCGCGTCCTGACATTTTTGTTTATGCGCCGGATCATCCATGGTTTTTGCCATCTTGGCAAAATGCATGTTCATGCCCGGCGTTGCATTTGCCAACAGTTCGGGGTGGAAATTCACCATATCCATCGCATCGGTTGCTTGTTGGCTTTTTGTGTCAATCTTTCCATCCGCGCCCAGCATGGCGCTGCCGATATACTTGGCGCGTTCTTGCTCCAGTTTCTTTTTGGGCGACAGATTGTAAGAAAGCGTGGTGGTTTTGTTCAACCCGCCTTTGTCAATAAACCCGTCAAGATTATCAAAATAACCGGGGCCAAGGGCGTTACCCATTTTCAAGGCATTGCGAGCATAATTCGCGCAGGTGTATTTGTCCCCGTAAGAATTGCCGTCTTTATCTTTGAAACCATTGCCAATACCGGCAACCAGCATGCCAGCGCCTTTGGCGATATGTTCTTTGTTTTTCGAGGTTTCAACAAGATCAAGCGCAATACTGCCAAGCCCGGTATCGGCTTCAAGCGCCGCAAGAATTTTCGCCACGTCCTCATCTTTAAGCGGGTTTTTAGAGTCGGGTGACAAAGCACCAACCGACAACGAGTCCAGCATTTTCTTTTTGACTTGCGCCGCATACAGCGCCTTACTCGCAACGTTTTGTTTGTCGCTTAGACCACCGTAAATTTTGCCCTGCGCTGACATAAGACCCTCTGCGGTTTTATGAACGGCATCTTTTGCAGTGACATCCGCACTGATGGTTTCATACAGTTTTTTGTTATCTTGTAAAATTTTCAATACTTTAGCCAAAGCCGATTTTTGAACAGGCGTTAGCTTTGACAGGTCTTCGGGTAATTTTGCCTTCAGCTTAACCAGCGCGGATTCTGTTGCTGAGACTTTTTTGGCAGCTTCCGCCTGCGTTTTTTTGGCGGCTTCAAGCGCGTCAAATGCTTTGTCTTTTTTGTCCAGAAGCGCGGAATATTTATCATATTCAACCTTGGTCAGGGCTGCGGCTTCGGCCTGTTTTTTAAGCAGATCAGCAATGCCCGACGGGGTGGCATCCAGATCTCCAAAATTGGTGTCCATGGCCTTCAGCGCTGACACCGCAGCGTCAAAGCTTTTTGGATGTTCCAGCGCCAGCCTTGCCAGATCTGTGGTTTGATCATCAGAAAGATCCATGGTTTTCAAACGGTCTTTGGCGGCTTCCAATTTGCGATATGTCGCAATCATTTCCGCGATTTTATCGGTAGCGGGCTTCAGCAATTCTGCAAGGTTATCCTTGGCTTCGCTAACACCCGCAACCACATTGGCAACCAGTTTTTTAATGTTTTCTTCTGCGGATTTTTGTCGAATTTCGGCTTCGGTCACGCCGATTGCGATAATGGCGTCGATCTTTTTTTGAATTTCGGATGGCAGTGCAAGCGGGCCGGATATCTGATCCGAAATATCTTCGGCGGTTTCCTCAATAAATTCAGAAAGCTTTTTCTGAAGCTCAGACAAATGCGCGGCCGATTCTTCAAATTGTTTGCCAATATGGGATTGGTGGAATTGATCGGAAAGGTTTTCAAACGTCGCGCGCATGTCATCGCCCGCTTTGCTCATCTTTTCTTCAAGTTCGGATTGCAGGTTGTTAAACATGCCCATCACCGATGCGCCCAGCGCTTCTTGTTCCGCCAGCGCCTTGTCATCTGACCCGTGTTCCTCCCCATCCGAAACGGTATCTTCGCTGGGTTCTCCATCGTCTATTACGGTTCCGTTGGGCAACTTGAACGTAACCCGAATGGGAATGCCGCGTGTCATGAAATGTTTTTTGGTTAGTTTGGGGAACGGGCCGGGGGGTTCCTCCTCAACTGAGAAAATCAGGTTTTTGCCTTCGACATTGAATGTGCCGGTAACGCCTTTTGGCCCGCCGCCTTCTTTTTTGGCTTCTTTGCGCAGCATTACCGGATTTTTCTTGAGATGGGTGACCAGATACATTTGGTCTTTGCCCTGAAGCAGCGCAAAATTGAGCGTCTTTTTTCGCCCTTGCGCAATAATTTGCTTGAGGATTTCGCCCTGCTTTTTAAGCTCCGCTTTATCAGGTTTTGCCACTGTGTTACTCTCCGGAATATGAACGCAATATCAAAATATGCTGCAAAGCCTACATCGGCTTGCCAATATTACCGAATCAATTTTTTGAATTGTTTTTTCTAAAACCGTTCCAGCAACCGGCGCAAATAATCCAGTTCTTCAACCGGCCGCTGGGCATCACCTGACCGGCGGCGAATTTCTTCCATCAATTCACGCGCCCGGTCGTTTGCATCCTGGTCAGGAACGGCGGTATCGCCATTGTCAACGCGGCCTTGGCTGCCAACCGGACGTCCCAGCGGATCACGCTGGGCATTATTTGGGTCCAACTGGCCGTCTTCACCCGATTGATCCGCCTGTGCGCGGTTTTGCAATTCACGCAACCCCCGCCTAAGGTCTTCCATAACCTCAGCCTGTTCATCCAAAGCGCCCGAAAAATCGCCCTCATTCAGCCGGTCCCGGGCTTCTGCCATGTTGCTTTCTGCCTGATCGATTGCCTCGCTGGCCTCATCGCTGTCAGCCTGACCACGCATATCATCCAGAAACTGCCGTAATGCTTCTTGCCGTTCGGCCAACCCTTCGCCGTCTTGTTCGGCGCCTTGGTCAAGTTGTTCTTGCAATTGCTGGAATGCCTCGTCGGAAAGCTGTTGTTGCTGTTGCAGCGTATCTTGCAGGTTTTGCTGGTCACGGCCCCCTTGCCCCGGTTGCGACTGCTGGTTGGTTACCTGCATATTTTCCATAAATTCGCGCAACTGCTCCAGCATTTGCCTGGCTTCTGCGGTTTGCCCGCTTTCTGCCAGCTCCTGCAATTTATCCAGCATTTCTTGCAACTGATCCATGCTCATGGTGCGGGTTTCCTGCCCCGGAGCCGGGGTTTGGCCCGGTTCGGCATTTTGTGATAATTGCTGTAGGTATTCATCGGTGGCGGCGCGCAATTCGTCCATTAGTTCAGCCATTTCCGCATCGGTTGCGCCATTTTCAAGCCCTAGCGCCAGACGTTCCTGCGCGCGGCGCAGGCGTGCCTCAGCGCCCGACAGGTCGCCATCCTCAATCAGGTTTGCAATCAGCCAAAGCAGGTCGGATATTTCAGCGCGTTCCGCATTATCGAACCCGTCTTGCATCTGATACCCCATACGCCGAATTGCGGTGCGGGTCATCAAATAGGTAGAGGCAGATGGGAATAGACCCTCACTCGGATGATAAGTCATCGCGCGTAACACCTGAGAAACCCGAGTATCATTCTGTGGTGACCACAGCAAATCCCGCCTTTGTTCAACGATCCCGGCCGCCAGTATGTCAAAAAATGACCGCGCTGGCAGGTCAGCCGGGTCAAGCGTGATTTGTGCAGTCTGACCAGCACCGTCGGTAACCTGCACCGTGATATCCACCGGCAAATTTGCCCATAAATGACGTGAGAAATCTTCGCTAAATGTTTCTTTGATATCGGTTTGATCCTGCGAGAACGGCATCGGTAAATCGCGCTCTATCACATCGGGTATATTCGGATCAGCCAACAGGCCAAAGCGCCGGTCAACCAATGACAAATTGGGCCGGATCAGCAATTTTGCGGTCACAATACCGTAATCATCCCGCGCACCATAAGTCAGTTCCATCGCGCCGCTTGTTGCTTTTTCAAGCCCGTCGGGAATACGCAATATTGGCGGCAGATCGGGAATAACCTTGATGGTCCATTGCGCCAGCGTATCGTTGCCGTTCAACAGGGTTATCAGCCCCGAACTCAGCGCCAAAAACTGGACATCGCGCACCGGCACATCTGGATTATGCGGAGGAATAACGGTAAGGTTTCCGCTGGTTTCTTCTGCGATTATAAAATCGCCATCGCCATAAAATCGCACGCTTATTTCGCTGCCAACGGGCAGGTTAATCTCAACATTCGGTGCAATTTCGGTCAGATAAAGCGCAGGTTTACCAGTATAGGCAGGCGGCAAGGCCCATGCTTCTATGGCAAAACTTGGCCCGGTAAGGCCAATATCCTCACCGGTAACCGCAGCAACAAGCGTTTCCAAATCAGGCTTTGGCGCAAATATAATGGCAACAAGTGCAACAACAATAGCCATCAACCGCAACCCAACCGGATCGCGGCTTGCCAGTGCTGGCTGTGGTGCTTTGGCGCGGGCCAGCATTGCATGGGCTTCCATGCGATCAAGATGTTCTTGCCACAACGCGCGGGCCAGCGGATGATCTGAATTCAGGGCTTGTTTGTCTTGCAACGCCGCGATCGGGCTGTTGGGCAAAGAGCTGTCAAGCCTTTGTAATATTTGCGATTTATCCGGCCACGAAAACCGGCGAATGCCGCGGACCAGCAAAAATATCAAGCCAATGCCAACGATTGTAATCAGCAATTGAACCGCGCGGGTTGGCAAAAAATTATGCCCGGACAAAGCAACAAACCCATAGGTAACCAAAGCCAGCGATACAAACGGCCAGAATCCGCGCAAACCGGATTCGACAATCATTGCGGCCTTGGTCAAGCCGATCTGGCGCGACAATCCCAACAAGGGATCGCGAGACTTTGGCCTAAATCTGTCCCCATAGGGGGTCATATACCTGCTCCGATTAGCTCATCCATTCTGGGGTTATATCGCGGGAAATCATTTCCGCATAGGTCGGTCGAGGTCGAACCACGGCAAATTGATCACCCGACACCAGAATTTCGGGAATAAGCGGGCGCGAATTATATTCTGAGGCCATAACCGCGCCATAAGCACCCGCCGAACGAAACGCCACAAGATCCCCCGATTGCAGCGCTGGCATTTGCCGTTGGGTGGCAAATGTATCCCCGGATTCACAAACCGGCCCGACGATATCAATTGGCATGGTTTGTGCCCCTGTTTCAGGCTCCTGCACGGGAATTATGTCGTGATGGGCCTCATACATGGCGGGCCGGATCAGGTCATTCATTGCCGCATCAATAATCAGAAACCGGCGGGTTTCCCCTTGTTTCACATAAATCACCGAAGACACCATCAAACCGGCGTTTCCTGCAATCAACCGCCCCGGTTCGATCTCAATTTCACAGCCCAGATGGCCGACGGTGCGGCGGATAACCTCGCCGTATTCCATCGGCAATGGCGGCGCGGTATTGGAGCGCTGATAAGGAATGCCAAGCCCGCCGCCCAGATCAAGACGGCTGATGTCATGGCCGTCGCTGCGCAAATGTTCGGTCAGCTCTGCCACTTTGGTAAAGGCAATTTCATAAGGTTCCAGATCCGTTAACTGAGAGCCAATGTGAACGTCAATTCCAACAATCTTGATACCCGAAAGGCCCGCCGCCTGCGCATAAGCTGCGCGGGCTTTTGACATGGGTATGCCGAATTTATTATCGGATTTTCCAGTGGCGATTTTAGCATGGGTTTTGGCGTCTACATCGGGGTTAACCCGCAACGTGATATTGGCGGTTTTATTCAAACGGGTGGCAATCGCGCTTAGCACAAGCAACTCCGGTTCGCTTTCGACATTAAACTGACGAATGCCGCCCGTTAGCGCCAGTTCCATTTCGTCAGCAGTTTTGCCAACACCGGAAAACACGATTTTTTCCGGCGCGACCCCCGCGGCAATCGCGCGTGCATATTCGCCGCCCGAAACCACGTCCATGCCCGCGCCCATATCAGCCATAACCCTAAGCACCGCTTGGTTGGAATTGGCCTTCATCGCATAACAAATCAGGTGGTCCATGCCATTCAGGGCTTCGTCAAACACCTGATAATGCCGCTGCAAGGTGGCTGTGGAATACACATAAAACGGTGATCCGACATGTGCCGCAATTTCCGCCAAAGCAACGTCTTCTGCGTGCAACATACGGTTTTTATAGATAAAATGGTCCATATTCAGTCCAATTGTCGGGAGCGCAGAAATAAATAAAGCGGAAAACCGCAGGCCAGTCCAACCACCAGTGTTACCGGCACCACCACAAGGGGCATGTAATCTTTGCGGGCCAGCGCCTCATAAAAAACAAATATGAAAAAGGTTACAACGGTGATCGCGATGTCCCAGGATAAGGCCGTCAGCAGCCCCGAGGCTGACCAATTGGATAGTTCGCTGAACACCGCCAACCCATGTGTCGCCAACCATTGCCCAAAGAAAATACTGGGAAGAATTGCCCCCAATACCGCCAGCACCAGATATATCAAACGAAGCCGTGTCATGATCTATTCAACAACCACGCTAACCGGAAGCGGGTCACCTTTGACCCCACATCCACCGATAATTGACAGTATTAATATTGTTAGCAAAACTCTCATTGCAAAACCTCCTGCCACTGTTTGACTTGTTGCATAATATTGCCCGGCGCTGTGCCGCCAAAACTTGTGCGGCTGGCCACCGAATTGTCAACGCCAAGCACATCAAAAACATCGCCATTTATCCGCGCTTCAATCGTTTGCATTTGTTCCAGCGGTAATTCATGCAGATCGCAGCCTTGATCCTCGGCCATTTTCACCAGCGCGCCCGTTACGTGATGCGCATTGCGAAACGGCATGTTCAGGCTGCGCACCAGCCAATCGGCCAAATCAGTGGCGGTCGAAAATCCGGTGGCTGCGGCTGCGCGCAATTCAGCGACGTTCGGACGCATGTCTTGCACCATGCCTGTCATCGCAGCCAGTGCCAGCATCAGGCTGTCGGCTGCATCAAAAACCTGTTCCTTGTCTTCCTGCATATCCTTTGAATAGGTCAGCGGCAGACCTTTCATAATGGTCAAAAGCGCAATCAATGATCCATTAATCCGCCCAACCTTGGCGCGGATTAATTCTGCAGCATCCGGGTTTTTCTTTTGCGGCATGATGGATGATCCGGTGGAGAACCTATCCGAGATGGTCA
>CAZSSS010000041.1:0-9639 GCA_964609255.1 uncultured Rhodobacterales bacterium | reverse complement strand
GCATTTGGTATCGCGATTTCGGCAAGGTTTTTGAACAAGACGCGTTCAAAGTAACAGCCAAAGACACCACCGGCGCGGGCGATACCTATTTGGGGTATTTTCTGGCTGGAATTGACGCTGGAATGGACCCGCAATCAGCCTTGCGGCGTGCAGCGGCGGCATCCAGCATTCAAATAACACGGTTAGGCGCGGCATCCGCCATTCCCGAACTTTCTGAGGTGGAGGCGCTCTCAAATGACTGATATTCAAAAGATAATTCTGGATACTGATCCGGGAATTGACGATGCAATGGCATTTTTTCAGGCGATCGGTGACCCCAAAATTGATCTGGTTGGCATCACCACGATTTTTGGCAATGTCACGGTTGATATCGCCACGCGAAACGCGTTTCGCTTGTGTAATATGGTGGGGCAGGAAATTCCCGTGGCGCGGGGTGCGGAACAACCGGTGGAGTGGCAAAATTTTGAGCCCTCCAGCCATGTTCACGGCGATGAGGGGTTCGGGAATATCCCGCCGATTTCAGTTACGGGCACTGTGCAGGATATGCCTGCGGACGCCTATCTTGTTGATATTTGTGCGAAAAATCCGGGTGAAATAACGATTTGCGCCATTGGTCCGCTAACCAATCTGGCGCTGGCACTGCGCCGAGATCCAAATATCGCGCGCACTGTCAAACGGGTGGTGGTCATGGCTGGTGCGTTTCGTGTGGCGGGCAATATTTCCAAATTTGCCGAGGCCAACACCCATAACGACCCCCACGCCGCGGCTGAGGTTTTCGCGGCTGAGTGGGAGGTGATCATGGTTGGGCTGGACGTCACCGACAAAATCCTGTGCACCGAGGCCGATTTTGCCGAGATCGCGGAAATTGCACCAAAAACCGGTGGCTTTATTCAGGATATGAGCCATTTTTATCTGGAATTCTATCGCTCGGTTGAGAAACTGGATGGCAGTTCCCTGCACGACCCTGCTGCCGTGATTGCCTGCGCGTATCCCGAATGGTTCACGATGGAAGATGCCAAAATTGACGTGGTTCTTTCGGCTGATGAATGGGGCAATACCATTGAAACGCCAAACGCCAGCACAAGCCCCACACGGGTTTGCACTGGCGTTCAGATCGATACAGTAAAGCGGCATTTTATTGAGACGTTTAAGGTGCTCGATTAAGCTTATATTGGCGAATCTGTCAATAATTCTGACATTATGGTTCAACACAGATGGTGGTGGATTTTTGAATAAGTGAACAACATATTGTGCATTATTGGGTTAAATTAGCCGATTCGTCACCAAAATCTTGCTTTGTTCTTGACTCTAGGTCAAAAAAAGTGATTCCTATCAAGGACTTCCATAAAGGCGGCACCATCAGAACCTCTAATTCTGACAGCGCCTATCTTATGGACCTGCAATTCATTGAGTCGGACCGCAGGACTACGTAAGAGTAATATCGCTGATAATTACAACGATGTTGATCGGTGTCAAGGTCTGGCTTGTAAAATAGAAAGGCCAAATTATGGCTAAGAAGTCCCCTTGGCACTCGGTTAAGGCCGATGTCTATCACGACAATACTAACTGCAACGCTGGCAATAACATTGAGAAAGAAAATGTTCGCCAAGGCACTGGCGGTAAACGCAAGTGTTCGGAATGCAAAGGTTTGGACTAAGAAAAAGAAGCTGGCGGCGAAAGTCGCCAGCTTCATCATTAGCCTTTCATCCCTTCCCAAAAATTCTTGACCTTGCCAAAAAAGTCTTTGCTGGCAGGGTTATTATCCTTGGATTCGGCTTCGAATTCACGCAGCAGTTCTTTTTGGCGCGTGGTCAGGTTGGTCGGGGTTTCGACCTCCAATTCGATATAGAGATCACCGGAACTAGCACCGCGAAGTGCGGGCATTCCTTTGCCGCGCAGGCGTAATTGTTTGCCTGACTGCACGCCAACCGGCACCTTAACGCGTGAGCGGCCGCCATCAATTGTCGGGGCCTCAATTTCGCCGCCCAAAGCCGCTGTGGTCATCGAAACGGGGATCGAGCAAAACAGATTTACGCCGTCACGTTGGAAAATCGGATGGTCATTCACCTCGATAAAGATATACAAATCGCCGGTTGGTCCACCGCGTAATCCGGCCTCGCCTTCGCCGGCCAACCTGATCCGAGTGCCGGTTTCAACACCGCCCGGAATGTTGACGTTAAGCGAGCGGTCTTTTTGAACCCGCCCGGCGCCCGCACAAGAACCACAAGGGTTTTTGATGATTTGGCCGCGGCCATGGCAGGTGGGGCAGGTGCGCTCCACCGTGAAAAATCCCTGCTGCGCGCGAACCTTGCCCATGCCTGCGCAGGTTGAGCAATTTTCCGGTTTTGCGCCGCCTTCCGCGCCGGTTCCTTCGCATTTTTTACATGAAACAGAGCTGGGAACGCTGATGCTTGCTTGTTTGCCGCTAAAGGCTTCTTCCAATGATACCCGCAGGTTATAGCGCAAATCGCTGCCGCGCGTGGCCCGTTGGCCGCCGCCACCGCGCCGACCACCGCCCATGAAATCACCAAACAAATCATCAAACACATCAGAAAAGCCGCCGGCAAATCCCTGACCTTGGCCGGGTCGCCCCGCAGATGCGCCGGTGCCGCCCTCAAAAGCTGCGTGACCATAGCGGTCATAAGCTGCTTTTTTCTCAGCGTTTTTCAGAATGTCATAGGCCTCGTTGACCTCTTTGAACTGTTCTTCGGCTTTTGGATTGTCTTGGTTTTGGTCAGGATGCAACGCTTTGACTTTTTGCCGATAGGCTTTTTTCAAGTCAGCTTCGCTTGCGCCTTTGGTCGCCCCGAGAACGTCGTAGTAATCGCGTTTTGCCATTATTGCCCCCTTTCAAAAGCAAACCGGCCCACCCGATTAAGGCGGGCCGATATTTGCGCCTGATTAGGCTTTGTCGTTTTTGTCGAGGTCTTCGAAATCAGCGTCAACGACATCGTCGTCTCCGCCAGATCCTTCAGATGCTGCCGCTGCTTCGGCCTCCTCGGCTTGGGATTTGTAAATCGCCTCGCCAAGTTTCATCGCGGCCTCGGTCAGATCCTGTGTGCGGGTCTTGATCGCATCCGTGGTCGCCTCCTCGTCCTCAAGGGTTTCCTTAAGGTTTTTCACAGACATCTCAATGACTTCAACGGTTGTGGGGTCAACCTTGTCCGCGTGCTCCTCAACCGATTTTTCGGTGCTGTGAACCAGGCTTTCGGCTTGGTTTCGCGCCTCGATCAGCTCCCGCTTTTCTTTGTCGGATTCGGCGTTTTCCTCAGCATCTTTGACCATGGCTTCGATGTCATCATCCGACAGCCCGCCAGAGGCCTGAATGGTGATTTTATGTTCTTTATTGGTGCCTTTATCCTTTGCGGATACGGAAACAATCCCGTTGGCATCAATATCAAACGTCACCTCGATCTGTGGCAAGCCACGCGGCGCTGGTGGAATTTCCTCAAGGTTAAACTGGCCAAGGATCTTGTTATCCGTCGCCATTTCACGTTCGCCTTGGAACACCCGAATAGTCACAGCGTTTTGGTTGTCCTCAGCGGTTGAGAAAATCTGGCTTTTCTTGGTTGGAATGGTTGTATTGCGGTCAATCAAGCGCGTAAACACGCCGCCCAAAGTTTCGATACCCAATGACAACGGGGTTACGTCCAGCAACACAACGTCCTTAACGTCGCCTTGCAAAACACCGGCCTGAATGGCCGCGCCCAGCGCCACAACTTCGTCAGGGTTCACACCTTTATGGGGTTCCTGACCAAAGAATTTGGAAACTTCTTCCATAACCTTTGGCATACGGGTCATGCCCCCCACCAAAACAACTTCGTCAATGTCACCTTTGGTCAGGCCTGCGTCTTTTAACGCGGCGGCACAAGGTTTTAGCGATGCTTTGATCAAATCACCCACAAGCGATTCCAGCTTGGCGCGGGTTAGCTTCATCACAAGGTGAAGCGGCTGGCTGGTGTTTGGGTCCATCGTGATAAACGGCATGTTAATTTCGGTCTGGGTGGCCGAGGAAAGTTCGATCTTGGCTTTTTCCGCAGCTTCTTTCAGCCGCTGCAGCGCCATTTTGTCGTTCTTCAGATCAACACCGTTGTCTTTCTTGAACTGGGTGGCAAGATAATCAACAATACGCATGTCAAAATCTTCGCCGCCAAGGAATGTATCACCATTGGTGGATTTCACTTCAAACAAGCCATCGTCAATTTCCAGAATGGAAACATCAAACGTACCGCCGCCAAGGTCATAAACCGCGATGGTCTGGCCTTCTTTTTTCTCTAGCCCATAAGCCAGCGCTGCTGCTGTGGGTTCGTTGATGATGCGCAATACTTCAAGCCCGGCAATTTTGCCCGCGTCTTTGGTGGCTTGGCGTTGGGCGTCGTTGAAATAGGCCGGAACCGTGATTACGGCTTGGGTCACTGATTCACCCAAATAGCTTTCGGCGGTTTCTTTCATTTTTTGCAAAATGAACGCAGAAACTTGTGAAGGGCTATATTTTTCGCCATTGGCTTCAACCCAAGCGTCGCCGCCTGTGCCTTCAACAATTTTATACGGCACCATGGATTTGTCTTTTTCAACCATCGGATCATTGGCCGGACGGCCGATCAGACGTTTGATGGCAAAAAGCGTGTTTTCCGGGTTTGTAACAGCTTGGCGTTTTGCGGCTTGGCCGACAAGGCGATCCTCGTCGGTGAACCCAACGATTGATGGCGTGGTGCGCGCGCCCTCAGAATTTTCGATAACTTTTGGTTGTGACCCATCCATGATGGCAACACAGGAGTTTGTGGTCCCGAGATCAATTCCGATAACTTTTGACATTTTATGTCCTTTCAATTTGGCGATATTGGGCGCCAGCCTGCGGTTGCAGCACCGACATCCCATCCCGTGTGGTTGATGGGTATATAGGAGTGGTTTTTGGGGGCTGCAACCACTGGATTACCGGCTTTCGCAGTTTTTTTGAGATTCTACAGAATTAACGTGGATTTTGCAGGTTTTTGACGGTTGGAAGCGGTCTTTTGACACCATTTTCATCGACGGCCACAAAAATAAATCTGGCTTCGGTGACTTTCAGATGATCCCCGGAGGGTTGCCGCAGCACCCAAACCTCAACACCGATATGCAATGACGTGCGCCCTTCCCGCAAGATTGTTGCATGAATGGAGACCAGATCACCGACATGCACAGGTTTGTGAAATGTCATGGCTTCTACCGCGATGGTGGCAACGCGACCACGGGCGCGAATACGCGCGGGAACCGAGGCGCCAAGGTCCATTTGTGCCATAAGCCAGCCGCCAAAAATATCACCATTCACGTTGGTATCAGCAGGCATGGCGATGGTTTGTAGTGAAATATCACCCTTTGGTCCGGTTTGATTATCTGCCATGTTTGGAACTGCTCAAGAATTGGCGAAGCCAAAATTCGCCCATCAGGCCGAATACAAGAAATAGTAACGTAAAATAAATGGGATAAGACATGTTGCTGACTTCTCTGGAGTAATTGATGAACACGGCAAGGCGCATTTGGTCAATGCAATGAAATAACGGATTCCAGTCAAACCACACAACCATGCTGGCAGGTAAATATCCCGCTGGCATGAATTTGCCACTGCTTATCATTTGGGCGCGCATATAAAATTTTGAGAAAATAGAAAAGAACCCGGGTGCCAAGGGCCGCAGCATCATAAAAACTAATCCAATGGAAAGGCCACTTGCCCAGGTAAAGAAAAAGGGAACCACGATGCCTCTTGGGTTATAAATGGTGACTCCCTCTCTGAAGATAAACAGAAAAAACAGGATAAGGACAATCGCAACAACTTGCAGATATAGGGTCGCCAGCGCGCTTGAAATAACGGATAAAATTACCGACATCGGGGCGTGTTGCATCATGGAGGAGACCGCACTGTCAGCGCTCATCACTGAGCTGATGGCGCCCATATGTATGAGCATCAGGAAAATTCCGGACAGAAGAAACAGGAAAAAGTCACCGCGAATGGCGACAGATCGGCCCATGATTGTAAACAGCAGGTAAAACATTACAAAAAATACAAATATCTTGGATACTTCGGATAATATGCCCATCGCAGCGCTGCCGCTTTTTACCCGCACATTGCGCACAATTGAATGATAAACCAGAACCCCAAATTTGATCAGGCCAAAAAACAAAGATTGCTGTGGGTTTGTCGCTGCCATTTGTTTTATTTCTTTAATAACTTGCCCTATAAAATAGGCTATTTACAATCAACATGTCGATATTATACCGCTAAGTCCATAGCGTCGAAGTCAAATCTGTGAAAGGCATACCCTTTGGAGAATGAAAAAATAGTGAATGTAATGCGGGAACTTGCGTTGGAAGCGGGTGCTTGCATCATGGAAATTTACGGAAAAGATGATTTTTCGGTAAAAATAAAACCCGATAATTCACCTGTGACTGAGGCTGATGAAGCTGCGGACAAATTGATTTTTGCCGGGCTTAGCAAGGCTTTTCCAGATATTGCCATCGTAACCGAGGAGCAATCCGACAGCCATTCAGTTACCGCACAGCGCTTTTTTATTGTTGATCCGCTGGATGGAACCAAGGAATTTGTGCATCGGCGCGGTGATTTCACCGTTAATATCGCGCTAGTTGAAAATGGTGTGCCGGTTTTGGGGGTGGTATATGCTCCGGCCAAGTCCCGGCTTTTTTATACCGATAAATCAGGCCGATCGCAGGAAGAAATGACCGATGGCACGGTTCAGCCAATTTCTGTCGCGGCACCGGATCAAAGCGCGCTTACGGTTGTGGCGTCAAAATCCCACCGCGATCAGGCTACGGATGATTATATTGCCAAATATTCCGTAGGGGAATTTCGTTCTGCGGGGTCATCGCTCAAATTTTGCCTTGTTGCGACTGGCGAGGCGGATATTTATCCGCGTCTTGGTCGCACCATGGAATGGGATACCGCGGCCGGCCATGCCGTTTTGCGCGGCGCGGGTGGCTGTGTTGTGCGGTTTGATACCCATCAATCCCTTACTTATGGCAAGCCCATTTATGAAAACCCGTTTTTCATCGCCTATGCGCCCGGCATTGATCTGGTCAAGGGCTGATTTTGGCGGGCCCATGCAACATTTCGGTTATTGTTGTCAGCCATGACCGGCCAGATCATCTAAGGAAAATGCTTGCCTGCCTGCGCGCGCAGGATATTACCGGTTTTGAAACAATAGTTGTTACAAATACCCCGCCAGACACTAAGTCGTCTTTGTTGCCAAAGCCGTTAAATATAATACAGTTTGATCAAAACAACATTGCAAAGGCCCGGAATCTGGGTATTCAGGCGGCGCGGCGCGAATTTTTGGCGTTTTGCGATGATGATGCTTTGCCTGACCCTGGCTGGCTTCGGAAAATTATGACTGTATTTGAAAACAGCAATATCGGCGGCGCAAGCGGTTTTACCCGAGGGCGCAACGGTATCAGCCCGCAATGGGGCGGCGTAATAACAAACCAACTGGCGCAAGAAACAAAGATAAAACTGCAAAAAACAACGGTTTTTGAACCGGATGCGGGTTCAGCACCCATATTGATTGGCACAAATTGTGCATTTCGAAAATCAGCGCTGGCCCAAATCGGGAATTTTGACGAAGGTTTTTCCTATTATCTGGATGATTCAGATATTTCTTTGCGCCTGTCGCAGGCAGGTTGGGCGCTGGCGGTTTTGCCGGATTGCCAAGTGCATCACAGCTTTGCCGCAAGCGCGGTCCGGCACAAAAACCGTGTGCCAAAATCGCTGTTGGCATTGGGGCGCAGCAAGGCCTATTTTTGCAAAAAACACGCGCAGGGGCTGCAAATTCAACCAGCACTGGATGAATTTTGTGACACGCAAAACAAACGGCTGAACCGGCATTTCTTGCTGGGTCAAATTTCAAGTTCCGGCATGCGGGAATTGCAGGAAACCTTGCAAACCGGATTTACCCAAGGGGCGCAATATCTGATTGGCCTTAATGAAAACAAGCCCAAACCGAGGGGCAAGGACATACCGTTATATGACGATAATTCATCCAAACATATTGTATTGGCCGGGCGCCCGCGTGACCATAATAAAATAAGCAAAATGGCTAAGGCGTTGGTTACCGCAGGTAATCGTGTTTCAGTTATTTTGCTGGGATATTCCCCCAAATATATGCAGGTTAGCTTTGAACATTGCGGATATTGGCGACATTCCGGCGGCCAGTTTGGCAAAATCAACCGATCAGAGCCGATTTGGCGTTGGATGGGTTTCAAAACCAAGGCCTTGCTTGAATGCCAACGCATTGCTAAAACCAGACCAATTGATTTTATAACTTTTCTTGACTCGGGCGATTTTAACGCCTCACTTTTGCCGCAAAAATTTGAGATGTCTTCATTAAACGGCTATAATGTCTTGGTTGATTCTGCATTATGGTCTGAACAGGATAATAAACACCAATGACTACCAAAGTTACCAAAGCAATTTTTCCCGTTGCCGGTTTGGGCACACGGTTTTTACCTGCCACCAAATCTATTCCCAAAGAAATCATGACATTGGTGGACCGCCCGTTGATTCAATACGCAATCGATGAGGCAAGGGATGCTGGCATCACCGATTTTATTTTTGTTACCGCAAGGGGTAAAAGCGCGCTTGAGGATTATTTTGACCGCGCACCGGAGCTGGAAAAGGCGCTTAGAAACGCCAGTAAAATCGATTTGCTGCAAGAATTGCGGCGCACAGATATGGAAAGCGGCACCATCGCCTATATTCGCCAACGAGAGGCCCGCGGATTGGGGCACGCCGTTTGGTGCGCGCGGCGGTTGATTGGTGATGAACCATTTGCAGTATTGCTGCCTGACGATGTGATCACAGGGGCGCGCGGCTGTCTGACACAAATGGTGGAAGCCTATCAAGAGGTCGGCGGCAATATGGTTGCCGCAATGCATGTGCCACAAGAACAGACCAAGAATTACGGTATTCTTGAAAAAGGCAGCGAAAACGGCCGGCTTGTTTCTGTAAAAGGCATGGTCGAAAAACCGGATGCCAAGGATGCACCGTCGAACCTGGCAGTCATTGGCCGTTATATTTTGCGGCCGGAAATCATGGATACGCTTGGCAAAATTGGTCTGGGCGCGGGCCGTGAAATTCAGCTTACCGATGCCATTGCAGCACAAATTAAAGGTGGCAAACCCGTGCATGGGTACCGGTTTGACGGTGACAGGTATGATTGCGGATCCAAGCCCGGGTTTTTGCAGGCTACGGTTGCTTTTGCGCTTGAACGCGAAGACCTGCGCGATGAATTCCGCGCATTTCTGGACGGGGTAACCGGGTTGCATCATGCCGCCGAATGACCCGGCTTTGGAAAAACCCAAACGGCAGCCATGACCCCGGTATTATTGGATATCAGCCGTTTGGTGTCGCGCGCGGATTTTCCCATTCCCACTGGTATTGACCGGGTTGAACGGGCCTATTTCAGCTATTTCATAGCAGGAAATCGACCCATTAGGTTCTTGACGCGGATCGCGGGCGGCTTTGCTGTAATTGACAGGCAAACGGCCAAGATTTTGTTGCAGATGGTGCAGGGGCAGGTGGCGTGGGGTCAAAATGACCTGATCGGCTGTGTTTTCAGCCGTAAAAAGGGCAAATTGACCCAACGCGCGGAA
>CAZSSS010000040.1:0-9744 GCA_964609255.1 uncultured Rhodobacterales bacterium | reverse complement strand
AGCCGCGTGCCGGGGGCTGACTGAAATCGTTTATGCTCGGAAATAAAGACCAGATGCTCAACCCGTTTGACCACATCGAGGTCATGTCCCATCGCCACCACCTCAGCTACTGATTTGTCGTGATCAATCAAAGCTTCAAGAATGCTGTCCAGTATTGCGTATTCCGGCAGGCTGTCAGAATCTTTTTGATCATCGCGCAACTCCGCCGTTGGCGGCTTGTCGATAATGTTTGGCGCAATAACCTGCCCCGCCGGTCCCATCATCCAACTGCGATGATTTTCATTACGCCAGCGGCAAGTTTCAAACACTCGGGTTTTATACAGATCCTTGATCGGGTTAAAACCGCCCGCCATATCACCGTAAATCGTGGCATACCCCACCGCGACTTCGGATTTATTGCCGGTGGTCAGCAACATTGACCCAAATTTGTTGGACATCGCCATCAGCAACAGCCCACGCAACCGCGACTGAATATTTTCCTCGGTCACGTCGGGGGCCATGCCATCAAACAACGGGGCCAAAGTTTGGGTAATCGCCGCCCTGCCCGCCGCGATGGACACAGTATTAAGTTCACAGCCCAGCGCCTTTGCCACCAAGGCCGCATCATCCAGCGATTCGCTGCTGGTATATTCAGAGGGCAACATCACGCAACGCACATTTTGCGGCCCCAGCGCATCAACGGCAATGGTGGCAACAATCGCCGAATCAATGCCACCCGATAACCCCAGCAACACTTTTTCAAAGCCGGTTTTACCCATGTAATCGCGCAAAGCCATAACCATACAACGGTAATCTTGTTCCCATTCATCAGCATGAATATCGCGCACAGCCTGCACCGCCTGCCAGCCCTGATCAACGCGGTTAAATTCAACGGTTGTTATGTTTTCCTCAAATACTGGCAATTGCACCGCCAACGCCCCCGAAGAATTCAGCACAAATGATGCGCCGTCAAAAACCTGATCATCCTGACCGCCAACCATATTAAGATAAATCAACGGCAGGCCGGTTTCTACCACTCGCGCCACCATCAGCCCTCTGCGCAAATCATGTTTGTTGCGCCGATACGGAGAGCCATTGGGCACAAGCAGAATTTCAGCCCCGGATTCGGCCATGGTTTCGGTCACATCTTTATGCCAGGCATCCTCACATACCGGCGCGCCGATACGCACATCGTTCACATTGAACGGCCCCGATATCGGGCCGACCTCAAACAAGCGGTGTTCGTCAAACACGTCCTCATTTGGGAGGTGGTGTTTGCGCGCAATCACAGTGGCCATGCCATCTTGCAACAGGAAATAAGCGTTATATAACAACCCGTTCTCAACCAGTGGCGCACCAATTGTTAAGGCGGGGCCGGCAGCACAATCTTGGGCAAGCAGCGCCAATTGCGCCGCCGCATCCGCCTGAAATGCCGGTTTCAAAATCAAATCCTGCGTTTGGTAACCGGTCAGGAACATTTCCGGCAGCGCCACAAGGTCCGCATTTGCAGCGCGACCTTTCGCATGCGCCTTCAGCGCTTTTGCCCGATTGCCCGTAATATCGCCAACAACCGGGTTCATCTGCGCCAGTGTAATGCGAAACATATCGTGCATTGGGCTGTCCTTGACGTAAATTATGGTCCTGAATTACCTATCAAACCCAAGCTTGACAAGGGTGCGGGGCAGGTTTGCGGGCAGATATGTAAAAAACCATTGTCACGCTGGACTGATACACTTAATATTCCCGAAAGGCATAAGCCATTGATAATGCAACTAACGGGAGTCCGATTCTGTTTTACAGGTCGGGAACATAAATTGAAAAATCGTTTCTTACTAAGTACTGCTACTTTCTTCCTTGTTACAATGGCAAGCCCAAGCTTTGCACAATCGGGTGATATTCAGGTCAAACAATACGATACCGGCGGCATCTATGAGGGCGAATTTCTGGATGGAAAGCAACACGGGCAAGGCACATATCGACTGCCAAACGGGTATGAGTATTCCGGCCAATGGGTTGAAGGACGTATTGAAGGCACTGGCGTAGCGCGCTTTCCCAATGGTTCTGTCTATGAGGGCGAATTTGTTAATGGCCGGCCAGAGGGTCAGGGCAAGATAACATTTTCCGATGGCGGCACCTACGAAGGCAGCTGGGTTGACGGAAAAATTTCCGGCAGCGGCACTGCGGCTTATGCCAATGGTGTGATTTATGAAGGCGAATTTGCCAATGCGGTGCATCATGGCACCGGCACAATGACCAGCCCGAACGGATATATCTATACCGGCGACTGGGAAGACGGAACAAAACACGGCACCGGCGAAATCACCTATCCGGATGGCGCAGTCTATGAAGGCGACATCGTGCGCGGGGTCCGCGAAGGCCAAGGGACATTGGCCCTGCCCGATGGCGTAACCTATGTTGGTGCATGGCAAAACGGCCAGATAAACGGCCAAGGTGTGTTGGTTCAAGCCAACGGTGACCGCTATGAAGGCGCAATGGTCAATGGTCAGCGCGAAGGTGACGGGGTGGCTATTTATGCCTCGGGCGACCGATATGAGGGGTCATTTCTGGCGGACCAACGCAACGGCACCGGCACATTTACAGGCACCGATGGCTATAAATACACAGGCATCTGGCTGAACGGCCACATAGAAGGTGACGGCGTCGTCACCTATCCGGACGGATCAATCTATGAAGGTAGTTTCCTGAATGACGTGGCCCATGGCACGGGTAAAATCACCTATGCAGACGGATCGTCATATGACGGGCAATGGACAAACGGTGTCATTGAGGGCACCGGCATCGCACGCTATGAAAACGGGCTGGTCTATGAGGGGCAGTTCCACAATGCCAAAAACCACGGCACTGGCACCATGACCTATCAGGACGGATACCAATATACCGGCGAGTGGAAAGACGGATTGCGTGACGGGCAAGGCGTTGCCACATATTCCGACGGCACGGTTTATTCCGGCGCATTTCTGGCCGGACAACGTGATGGCACCGGTGAAATCACCATGCCGGACGGTTTCAAATATGACGGCGCATGGGCGGGCGGTGAAATTGACGGCAACGGCACCGCGACTTATCCAAATGGCGACATATATGAAGGTCTATTTGAAAAAGGCCAACGGCAAGGCTTGGGCGTTATGTTATATGCCAATGGCGAAGAATATAACGGTTTTTGGAACAACGGCGCCCCCAGCACCGAAGCAGAAGCCAACGGAAATTAAAAACGGGCGGGGTTAACCTCCGCCCCGGCCTATTTTCTGAAAATCACAAAATACCGGTTTTCAAAACTTTCTTGAGCCGTTTTTTAAGGTCGCGCGGGCTGAAATCCGGTTCGATTTCAAAAAACCTTATCCCCGCTTGATGCAAGGTTGTGCGCAGGGTCTCAATGCTTGGATCACTGGAATTGCGCGGGTCCGCGGTTGGGCCTTCGGTGTAATAATTCACCGCTAGAATCGGCAATCCTTCGGTATTTACCACAAGAAAATCCAATACCTCAGATTTCAGGCTGCGTTGCGCATCGTCTTGTTCTGATTTGCTGCCCGACCCGCCATCAACTTTTACAAATTGTTCAAGTCCGCAGCGGATAAAAATTGAGAACGAGGCGTTGATGCCCCCGACAACAGTTTCCAGTATGGTCATAACCTGAAGGCCCTGTTTGCCCATGATAGGCGTGCCGGTAAAGGCAACAAGTGGCGAAATATCAAGCGCATCGCCGCGATTCGTTGTGCCATCACGCGCCATCTTTTCCTTTTTCCATTGGTCACGCAGCTGCGCACGGTTTTTGCGAAACTTTATGACGCTAAGGATAATCACCAACAAAAAAACCACCGCCAAGCCGATTAAAAGCTGGGGCAAAAAAGAAAATAGACCGTTGCCGGTATCAGGAGCGGAAATAAAATTCATTTTGTTCTGGTTCCACAAATCAAAGGAATGTCGGCAGATAGCATATTTATCAATTACGGCAAAAATGCATACCCAAATTGGGAATTAGGCCTTTATCTCCGAAAAATTGCGGGTATAGTGCGATTATGTGTATGGAAACGCTAAATTTGCAAGTTCACGCCGCCGGTTTTGGTGGTTCAACTTTGATCCTACTCCTTAGCCGCCTCTGAGTGTGCTGAGACTTTCGGCGCGCATACTCAGAGGAGTAATAATCGCGCCGCGCACATACTCAGCTAAGGAATTACAAAAATGACCAAAATAACCAAAACGTCCGAACAGGACCGTGTGTTGATCTTTGACACAACCTTGCGCGATGGTGAACAAAGCCCCGGTGCCACCATGACCCAGAGCGAAAAGCTGGAAATCGCCGAATTGCTGGATGATATGGGCGTTGATATCATCGAAGCCGGATTTCCCATCGCCTCAGAGGGGGATTTTGCCGCCGTGGCCGAGATCGCCAAACGCAGCAAAAACAGCGTTATTTGCGGGCTGTCGCGGGCCAAGACGGGCGATATTGATCGCGCGTGGGAGGCCGTGAAACTGGCAAATTTGCCGCGTATTCATACCTTTATCGGCACATCACCGCTGCACCGCGATATTACCGAACTGACACAAGATGCGATGTGCGATGTCATTCATGATTCGGTAACCCACGCGCGCAACCTGTGTTCAGATGTGCAATGGTCGCCAATGGACGCCACCCGCACCGAGGATGATTATCTGTGCAAAGTCGTGGAAATCGCCATCAAAGCAGGCGCGACCACCATTAATATTCCCGACACCGTGGGCTATACCGCCCCTGCGGAAAGTGCAGATTTGATCCGCATGTTGCTTTCACGCGTGCCCGGCGCTGACAACATTATTTTTGCCACCCATTGTCACAACGACCTTGGCATGGCCACGGCCAATGCACTGGCAGCGGTGGCTGGCGGGGCGCGCCAAATTGAATGCACAATCAATGGTTTGGGCGAACGCGCGGGCAATACAGCCTTGGAAGAAGTGGTGATGGCGCTAAAGGTGCGCAATGACATCATGCCCTGGACCACGCGGATTGACACAACCCAGATTATGAAGGCCAGCCGCATGGTGGCGCAGGTCTCGGGGTTTGCGGTGCAGTTTAACAAGGCGATTGTGGGCAAAAACGCGTTTGCCCATGAAAGCGGCATTCACCAAGACGGCATGCTGAAAAACAGCGAGACCTTTGAAATCATGCGCCCCGAGGATATCGGGCTGAGCGAGACATCCTTGGTCATGGGCAAGCATTCCGGCCGCGCGGCGCTGCGCTCCAAGCTGGAAAATCTGGGGTTTAGCATTGGCGATAACCAGCTCAAGGACGTTTTTGTGCGGTTCAAAGAACTAGCCGATCGCAAAAAAGAGGTTTTTGACGATGATCTGGTGGCGCTAATGTCGGGCAGCGCTGACCCGGCGTCAGAACTGCTGGAACTGAAATCTTTGCGCGTGGTATGTGGCACCGAGGGGCCGCAAAGCGCCGCCCTGACCTTGCGGGTCGGGGCGGCCGAAAAATCGGTTGAAACCAGCGGCGACGGGCCGGTGGATGCGGTTTTTAATGCGATCCGCAGCCTGTTCCCGCATGAAGCCGGCCTGAACCTGTATCAGGTGCACGCGGTGACCGAGGGCACCGATGCGCAAGCCACGGTATCGGTGCGGATGGAGGAAAACGGCAAAATTGTCACCGGACAATCGGCGGATACCGACACGGTTGTGGCCTCGGCCAAGGCCTATATTGCGGCGCTGAATAACCTTGTGACGCGGCGCGAAAAAACCGCACCGGCATGACATCAACCAACCACATGGAGCAAGCCCTGTTGGCCGCCAAAGCCGCGGCCAACAGGGATGAGGTTCCGGTTGGGGCGGTGATTGTGCTGAAAGGCGCGGTGCTGGCCGTGGCGGGCAACCGCACCCGGGAATTGCTGGACCCGTCAGCCCATGCCGAAATATTGGCCATTCGCGCCGCCTGTCAGATTATTGGCGCGGACAGGCTGGTGGGGGCAGATTTATATGTGACGCTGGAACCCTGCCCCGCCTGCGCCGCGATAATTTCCGCCGCCCGCATCGCTCGGGTGTATTATGGTGCTGCTGATCCTAAATCAGGCGGAATAGAGCAAGGGCCTCGGGTGTTTTCGCATTCGCAATGCCATCACAAGCCAGAGGTTTATGGCGGCATTGGCGAGATCGAGGCAGCGGCGTTATTGCAGGATTTTTTCAGCGCACGACGGGGGTGACGGTGCGTGGAAACCACGCACCCTACGGGCATCAGCGCCAATTTGGGGTTGATTTTCAACGCCACAACCCCGATTTATAGTAAATATAAAAACACGAGGGAATGACACAATGATGAAAAGCCTTTTGATCCGCTGGCTGGCTGCACTGGTTTTGGTGATGCTAACCTATAACCCCACCAGTTTTAATTATGTGCAATGGGCGATTGCGAATTTTGACGGGAAAATGTCCGTTGTTATACTGGTTGGGCTGGTGCTGGCCGTGGCTTATGCGGTTTTCCTGCGGGCCACGTTCCGGTCCATCGGTTATATCGGCATTGGAATGGTTGTCGCGGTGATTGCGGTGCTGCTTTGGGTGCTGAATGATCTTGGCTGGCTGGACCCGACCAACGCCACGGTAATGACATGGGTTGGGCTGATCGGGCTGTCGATTGTGCTGGGTATCGGGCTAAGCTGGTCGATCATCCGACGCCGGATTTCCGGGCAGTTTGATGTCACCCACGAAGGTGCTCATGACGAAGAATGACCTGCCGGATCGTGACGGGTTACCCGAACATCTGAAGGTATTGCTTGATGACCATCCGCGCGCCGGATGGTCAGATCATCAGCATTTTTCCGACCTAACCAAATTTTGGCTCAACCGGCATTTGATGTTTCGTAAAGCATTGGAAACATTACAGTTTGAGAGCAATTATTTCCTGGAAGGCGCGCGAGACCCGCAACGGTTTGCAGCCCTGATTGCCAAGGTCGGTGGATTTTTCATCAGTGAATTACACACCCATCACCACATGGAAGATCAGTATTATTTCCCGCTTTTGATCCAACAGGATGAGCGGCTGAAAGCCGGATTTGACTTGTTGGACAGCGACCACCACCAATTGGCTGAATTGCTGGACAGGATGGGCAATTCGGGCAATGATCTGGTGAACAAAATCCACGCCAAAAGCGAAGCATCGATGTTTGCCGCGCAACATTTACAAAATATCCTGAACCGGTTTGACCGGTTTATGGACCGCCATTTAAGCGACGAAGAAGAGCTGATTGTGCCAATTATTCTGGAATACAACCCGCAGATAACCCTTTGAGCCGAAAAATCTGCTGCTGATACGTTGATTTGCAATCGACAACCCCCATTTCATTGGTTACTAAACGCCGTTCCGATTGAAAACGAAAGTTCTGACCCATGGAAAATATTATCCTTGCCGTTCACCTGATTTTGGCCCTTGGCCTGATCGCGGTTGTCTTGTTGCAACGCTCTGAGGGCGGCGGGCTGGGGATGGGGGGCGGCGGTGGCGCGGTTTCGGGGCGTGCAGCGGCAACAGCGCTCAGCAAAGCTACATGGTTTTTTGCCATCGGGTTTATGATCACCTCGCTGACGCTAACGGTTTTGGCACAGCGCACTTCTGGCGGTTCGGTGATTGACGGGCTGGACGGCATTCAGGCTGAATCACCCGCCGTTGAGGGTGGTGCGCCAACCCTTGACCCCAACGCCATTCTGGTGCCTGATCTGGGCGCGCTCAGCGTGCCTTTGCCAACCACAGATGAACCTGCGTCTGAATAATGATGGTATGCTTGGGGCGCAAATAGCTGGCAAAGCTGATGCGTTTCAGCAATTGCTGCCCGCATTCTTGGCCTATCAAATACTCAAAATCCATACCATGACTTGGGTGCAATACTAAATATAATACAATATATCGCGGCTGAACCCTTGCGAAGCCGCGACAGCTTCTGTAATAATCAAACCCCGTGATACAGCAGATTCTGCCGCACGGTAGGCTCTCAAAACAAACGATTCTTGCGGGGGCCTTATGGCGCGATATATCTTTATTACTGGCGGTGTGGTGTCCTCTTTGGGCAAAGGTCTGGCGTCAGCGGCGCTTGGGTCATTGTTGCAAGCACGCGGCTATACCGTTCGGCTGCGCAAGCTTGACCCCTATTTAAACGTTGACCCCGGCACCATGTCACCTTTTGAACATGGCGAAGTTTTTGTGACGGATGATGGCGCCGAAACCGATCTGGACCTTGGCCATTATGAACGCTTTACTGGCGTATCCGCGCGCAAAACCGACAGCGTTTCCTCAGGCCGGATATATTCGACCGTGCTGGAAAAAGAACGCCGGGGCGATTATCTGGGCAAAACCATTCAGGTCATTCCGCATGTCACCAATGAAATCAAGGATTTCATCAAAATCGGCGACGATGAGGTCAATTTTATGCTGTGCGAAATCGGCGGCACGGTGGGCGATATCGAAGCCCTGCCCTTTTTCGAGGCCATCCGCCAATTTTCCCAAGACCGTTTTGGTGAGTGCATTTTTATGCACCTGACACTGGTGCCTTACATTGCCGCAGCGGGGGAGTTGAAAACCAAGCCCACGCAGCACTCGGTCAAGGAACTGCGCTCCATCGGTATTGCGCCCAATATTCTGATGTGCCGCGCTGAACGCCCTATTCCCGAAAAGGAACGCGCCAAGCTGGCCCTATTTTGCAACGTGCGCCCCGAGGCGGTTATTCCGGCACTGGACCTGAATTCTATTTATGAGGCCCCGCTGGCCTATCACCGCGAAGGCATGGACCGCGCCGTGCTGGACGCCTTTAATATCACCGACGCCCCCGAACCGGATCTGTCCAAATGGAATGACGTGATGCAACGCGTTGACCACCCCGAGGGTGAGGTCAAAATCGCCATTGTTGGCAAATATACCCAGCTGGGCGATGCCTATAAATCGATCGCTGAGGCCCTGACCCATGGCGGCATGCACAACAAGGTTAAGGTGCGGGCCGAATGGATCGACAGCGAATTGTTTGAGGGTGACGGCGATGTTACCCCCCATTTGGAAGGCTTCAACGCCATTCTGGTGCCCGGCGGCTTTGGCGAACGCGGCACCGAGGGCATGATTAACGCGGCAACTTATGCCCGCACACATAATGTGCCGTATTTTGGCATCTGTTTGGGCATGCAAATGGCCGTCACCGAGGCGGCGCGCAATTTGGCGGGAATCGCTGATGCAGGGTCTGAGGAATTTGACCATGAAGCCGGCGAAAAACGCTTTACCCCGATTGTTTACCACCTGAAAGAATGGGTTGAGGGCAATCGCACCATTCAACGCGACGAAAAAGACGACAAAGGCGGCACCATGCGGCTGGGCGCTTATAATGCGGTGCTAAAAGATGGCTCACATATTGCTGAAATATACGGCACAACCGCAATTTCCGAACGCCACCGGCACCGCTATGAGGTTGATATGACCTATCGCGAGGCGCTGGAAGCCAACGGCCTGATTTTTGCCGGAATTTCGCCCGACGGAAAACTGCCCGAAACGGTTGAGATCAAAGACCATCCTTGGTATATCGGCGTGCAATTCCACCCCGAGCTAAAGTCAAAACCATTTGATCCACACCCCCTATTCGCCAGTTTTGTTGAGGCAGCCCTGAAGCAAAGTAGGTTTGTGTAAAGCACATTAAATGACGCCGACGCCTGCTTTGCGTGCACCTAAGCGCGCGCCGTTTATCAATAGTTGTTGCGCATTGATCTTTGTGCGTTTACTTATGTTAAGCATGTAATTTGATATTTTGC
>CAZSSS010000039.1:0-9876 GCA_964609255.1 uncultured Rhodobacterales bacterium | reverse complement strand
CAGACTCCCCCGCCCGCTGATGCTGTCCGCCCCGTTTTGCACGCGTTGCAACAACATCGCCTGCCGCGCTTCGCCAATCAGATTACCACTGTCATTGCTGGCAGAGCCATCAACCCCCAGCCCCACATGCACCCCCGCATCACGCATCGCGCGCAGCGGCGCAATGCCGGAACCCAGCCGACAATTTGAGCAGGGGCAATGGGCCACTCCGGTGCCGGTGCGGGCAAAAAGATCAATCTCGGCCGCGTCAAGTTTCACACAATGAGCATGCCACACATCGTTACCAACCCAGCCTAGATCCTCAACATATTGCCCCGGCCGGCAGCCGAATTTCTTAAGGCAATAGGCGATATCCTCATCATTCTCAGCCAAATGCGTGTGCAACATTACCTTTTTGTCACGCGCCAAAATCGCGGCGTCGCGCATAAGTTCGCGGCTGACGGAAAATGGCGAACACGGCGCAATGCCAATGCGCAGCATCGCCCCGTCGCGTGCATCGTGATGCGTGTCAATCAGGCGAATGCAATCCTCCAGAATGTCGGCCTCATGCTCCACAAGGCTGTCGGGGGGCAAGCCGCCATCGCTTTCGCCGATGCTCATCGCGCCGCGGGTTGGATGAAACCGCAGACCAATGGTTTGCGCGGCCTCGATCGTGTCTTCCAGCCGCACGCCGTTGGGAAACAAATACAGATGATCGGATGACATCGTGCAACCCGACAGCGCCAGCTCCGCCAGCCCGATTTGCGCTGACACAAACATATGTTCCGGCCCCATGCGCCCCCAAATCGGGTAAAGCCTTTGCAGCCAGCCAAAAAGCAACGCGTCCTGCCCGCCGGGCACGGCTTTTGTCAGGGTTTGGAATAAATGATGATGGGTGTTCACAAGGCCCGGCGTGACAACACAGCCCATCGCATTGACAGTTTCATCAGCGATTTGCGGCGTTTCACCAACGGCCATTATCACGCCATCCCGCACAAAAATATCGCCCGATATTTCGCGCCGCGCCGCGTCCATCGTTACGATAACATCCGCGTTTTTGACCAGCAGCGTGCCCATTATTCAGACGGCGCGCCGGCGCGCAACCAAGAGCCAAGCAGCGCACGTTCCTGAGCCGTCATGCCAGTTTCATTGCCCAGCGGCATGTTGTTTGACAGCACCGCCTGCGCCAGCATCTTGCTGCTATGGGCACGTATTTCATCAAGCCTGTCAAATTTGATCCCCGCCGGAGCATCGTCAAAATATTCGTGGCGTGGCGTGGCAGAATGGCAGGCTGAGCAATGGGTGGCCACGATCTCCAGCGCCTCGGTTGGGTAAAAATCAACCTCAACCTGATCGGGCCGCCATGTTGAAAATGCAATCAATGCAGCGGCCATGGCGCCAACAACCGGCCATTGCCAATAAAGCGCTTTGCCATGAATTCCGGCCTCGTGCATGTTGTAAAATACCCGCACAACAACGCCGATCACCAACACCATTGCCACCATAACCCACGCATATGGATGGCCAAATGCAATCGGATAATGATTGGAAATCATCATTAAAACCACCGGCAATGTCAGGTAATTATTATGGGTAGAGCGCAATTTCGCAATCTCGCCAAACCGCGCATCAGGCGTGCGCCCCAGTTTCAAGTCATCAACCACGATTTTGGTGTTGGGGATGATCACCAAAAACACATTGCCTGTCATCATCGTGGCAATTATTGCCCCCGTATGCAGCCACGCCGCACGAGCAGAAAACACCTGCTGAAACCCGTAAGACGCTGCAACAATGGCAATAAACAGCACGACAAAGACCATAACCGGTGATTTTCTAAGCGGTGATTTGCACAAAGCATCATAAAATATCCACGCCAGCGCCAGCGACATAACCGAGATGAAAATCGCTTCCCAAACCGGCATATCCATGACCTCTCGGTCAATCAAAAACCCCTTTGCGCCCCAATAATAGGTCACGATCAGCATGGTGAACCCGGTCAGCCAAGTGGTATAGCTTTCCCATTTGAACCATTTCAGGGCCTCGGGCATTTCTTCGGGCGCGATCTGGTATTTCACCACATGATAAAACCCGCCGCCATGCACCGCCCAGCTGTCGCCTTTGGCACCTTTTGGCAGGCCTTTGCGTTTTTTAAGCGAGGCATCCAGCCACATAAAATAAAACGAAGACCCGATCCAACCAATCGCGGCAATAATATGCGCCCAACGAACAAAAAGATTGACCCATTCGTGCAATATTGATTCCATTTTTCGGCCTTTCGTTTTAAAATCAATCTATCGCTGTATTTTCGAAACGTGAAGCCCAAACTAAAGGAAAAAAATGCGCCCCCTCAAAGACATCGAAAACGTATTTGTCGCCAAGTATGGCGGCGTATACGAACATTCACCCTGGGTTGCAAAAGCCGCGTTTAAGGCGGGCATACCAGACCTGAGCCTTGAAATGCGCAAGGTGGTAGAGGCCGCCGGAGCTGACGCGCAATTGACATTGCTGCGCGCCCATCCCGACCTTGCGGGAAAACTGGCCAAGTCTGGCACGTTGACCCAAGAAAGCACATCCGAGCAAGCCAGCGCCGGGCTTGACCAATGCACCGCCGCCGAATTTGCCGAATTTACGATGCTGAATGACAGCTATAAGGCCAAATTCGGGTTCCCCTATATTTTGGCTGTCAAAGGCCGCCATCGCCGCGAGATTCTGGAAAATTTCCGCAATCGCATTAACAATACGCCGAAACAGGAATTCCGCGAGGCGCTGGATCAGGTTCACCAAATCGCCAAACTACGGCTGGCGGATATTTTGTAACCCCGATATGCCCATTTCAAAGCTCAACCTGGCCTTATTTTGTGCCAAACATCCGGTCGCCAGCATCGCCAAGGCCGGGCAAGATATAGCCAATATCGCTTAACTGACGATCAAGCGCCGCTGAAACAATCGGCACATCGGGATGGGCCGATTTCATGCGCGCAACACCTTCGGGCGCGGCCAGAAGACACAGGAATCGAATATCTTTCGCGCCTGCCTTTTTCAAAAGATCAATCGCCGCCACCGATGAATTCCCCGTTGCCAGCATTGGGTCAACCGCGATCACAACCCGTTCATCCAACCCCTTGGGAACCTTGAAATAATACTGCACAGGTTGCAGGGTTTCTTCATCTCGATAAAGCCCCACAAACCCGACCCGCGCTGAGGGGATCAATTCCAAAACCCCGTCAAGCAACCCGTTCCCCGCCCGCAATATTGACACCAGCGCCAATTTTTTGCCCTCCAAAACCGGAGAGTCCATTTCTTCTAGCGGGGTTTCAATGGTGGTGGTTGTCATGGGCAGGCCACGGGTAACCTCATAGGCCAGTAAATGGCTGATTTCGCGCAAAAGCTGGCGAAAAACCGCGGAAGACGTGGTTTTCTCACGCATTTTGGTTAGTTTATGTTGCACAAGCGGGTGGTCAACCAAGGTAAAATGCGTATCCATCAGACGGTTCCTTCAAATTTTTTCAACATCGCCACGCGGGTTTGGTCGTCGCAAAATGCTGCGGACATGGCTGTGCGATTTATGGCATTAAAATCATCAATTCCCCAGCCCAAAACGCGGTTTAGTTCAGAATATTCTTTGGTCATGTCGGTATGAAAATAAGGCGGGTCATCGGTTGAAACCGTAATTTTAACGCCCGCATCGCGCAGGCCAACAATCGGATGCGCTGCAAGATCGGGAAAAAGCGACAATGCAATATTGGACCCCGGGTTGATTTCCAGCACGATGTTTTGTTCAATCAAACGCGCCACCAACGACGGGTCATCAATGCTGCGCACCCCGTGGCCAATCCGGCTGATCGGCAAATCATCCAGCGTTTCGCGCACAGATGCCGCGCCGCATACCTCTCCGGCATGGGAGGTGATGCCAAGCCCTGCCTCAGCGGCTTGTTCAAAGGCATATATGAAATCACCGGCGTTGCCAAAGGCCTCGTCGCCGCCCATACCCCAACCTGTCAGCAATCCGCCCGCGGTTTGGGCGGCAACCGCTGACGTGATTTTGGCCTGATCCGCGCCCAGATGGCGCACGCATGTTGCAATGAACCGTGTTTCAATTCCGGTTTTTGATTTGGCCGTTTGCGCGCCCTCGGACATTGCTGCCAAGTATTCTTTCCAAGCAATCAAATCGCCACCGCCGCAAAAATCAGGTGCCAAAAACAGCTCAGTATAGACCACGCCATTTGCTGCGGATTCCGCCAAAACGGCCTCAACAAGACGTTTGAAATCTTCGGGAGACCGCAATACCGTGCAAGCCTGCTCATAGGTTTTTAAAAAATGGACAAAATCTGACCAGACATAGTTTCCGGCAGCATCAAAAACACCCGATAAATCGATTTTTTTCTCAGACGCCAATTGGCGGATAAATGCAGGCGGTGCTGCGCCCTCAAGATGCAGGTGCAATTCGGTTTTCGCAATTTCGCGCCATTCGGTCATAAAAAACTTTCCCCGTGATGTCCTTTTTGCAGCCCCAGATGTTTTGCAATTGTTTCGCCGACATCCGCAAAACCCACCTGCCCGAGATTGCCCGGTTTAACCTCCGGTCCCGCAAGTAAAACCGGCACCCGCTCTCGTGTGTGCTCTGACCCATGCCAGGTTGGATCATTGCCATGATCAGCCGAAATAATCAGCAAATCACCCGGCGCAAGGCGCGCCAATATTTCCGGTAAGCGCGCGTCAAATGCTTCAAGCGCGCGGGCATATCCCGCCACATCGCGCGGATGGCCATAAAGACTGTCAAATTCAACATAGTTGGCAAAAACCAAGTCACCTTGTTTTGCAACATCAAATAGACCAATTGTTTGATCAACCAATGCCATATCGTTTTTGCCCTTAAGCACCTGTGAAATTCCGGAATGCGCAAAAATATCACCGATTTTTCCAACCGCGTGCGTGCGCCCTCCGGCTGCGACAACGCGGTCACAAATTGTTGGTTCGGGTGGTGAAATCGCATAATCCCGTCGGTTTGGTGTCCGTGAAAAACTGTTTTTATCCTGCCCGATAAAAGGCCGAGCAATCACCCGCCCCACCATCATCGGATGAAATATCTCAGCCGCGATTTTGCAGATTTCCAACAATCTGGACAGGCCAAAAAATTCTTCATGCGCGGCGATTTGAAAAACGCTGTCTGCTGATGTGTAACAAATCGGCTTGCCGGTTTTGATATGTTCTTCGCCAAGGTCACGCATTATTTTCAACCCCGAGGCATGACAATCCCCCAATATTCCGGGCAGGTCAGCGCGCCGGATAAATTCCGCGATTTTATCCGGTGGAAAACTTGGCGTTGTGTTGGGGAAATAATGCCAGTCAAACGGCACCGGCACCCCTGCCAGTTCCCAGTGGCCTGTGGGGGTGTCTTTGCCCGAAGAAACCTCAGTCGCGGCACCAAAACATGCTTGCGTTGCGGCGCGCAGCCCCGCAGGTAACACACCACTTGCCAGTTCTGCCGCTGCCCCCAAGCCCCGCGCATCCAGATTGGGCAGGCGCAACAATCCGGCGCGCCCCGTATCCGCACGGCCTGCTGCGCATTCGCGGGCGATATGGCCAACGGTATTTGACCCCGCGTCTGATTTCCCGGAATCAACGCCAAACTTGTCTGCATCCGGCGCCCCGCCAATGCCCACAGAATCCATTATCAAAAGAAAAGCACGGCTCATGCGGTTATCTTCTCCAAAATCAGGTTACCATCAACCGGCGCAGTGTCTGATAATTTAAAGCTGTTTAAGACACGTTGCTTGGCGATGTTCAGCGTTGCTGTGTCTTGGGCATGAATGCGTGCAACTGGCTGATTTTCATCAACAAATTGCCCAATTCCGGCCAGCCAGTCCAACCCAACGGCATAATCAATTTTATCACTGGAGCGCCGCCGCCCGCCGCCAAGTTCAACAACGGCCATGCCAATATTGCGCGCATCAATTGTATTAATAAACCCTGACTGATCCAGATAAACCTCTTCTACAATCGCGGCACGGGGCAGATATGCCTCCATTTTTTCAACATAGTCATTTGGCCCGCCAAGCCCGGCAACCATTTTGCCAAACTTTTCTGCCGCCGCGCCGCTTTCAAAAGCATGGCGCATTTTTTCGCGGCCCTGCGCCAAATTCTGTGCCAAACCGGAATTAACCAGCAGTTCAGCCCCAAGCGCCACGGTCACATCCCAAAGCCGGCTGTCAATTTCTGCGCCTGTCAGAAACTGAACGGCGTTTTGAACCTCCAGCGCATTGCCCGCAGCCCGCGCCAGTGGTTCGTTCATATCGGTAATCAGCGCGGTTGTTGCGCAGCCAGCGCCGTTGCCCACCTCAACCAGACTTTTGGCCAGCGCCCGCGCCTGGTCAATATTTTTCATAAAAGCGCCGGAGCCGCATTTGACATCCAAAACCAAACCATCCAGCCCCGCCGCAAGTTTTTTGGATAAAATCGACGCTGTAATCAGGTCAATGGATTCAACAGTCGCGGTTACATCCCGAATTCCATACAGGATTTTATCTGCCGGGGCGACCTGCCCCGTTTGACCGATTATCGCGCAGCCAACTTCCTTTGTAACATGCTTTAGCAAGGCAATCCCGGGTTGGGTTTGATAACCGGGGATGGCATCAAATTTGTCCAGCGTGCCGCCGGTATGGCCTAAACCACGCCCGGAAATCATCGGCACAAACGCCCCGCAAACGGCCAAAGCAGGGGCCAACATCAGGGAAATATTGTCGCCGACCCCCCCGGTGGAATGTTTGTCCAAAACCGGCCCCGGCAAATCCCATTGCAGCACGTCACCGGTGTCGCGCATGGCTTTGGTCAGGTTGACGCGTTCCTGCATATTCATTTTCTGAAAAAATACAGCCATGGCAAAGGCCGCTGCTTGTTCTCCTGAAATTGTTCCGTCAACCAAACCGTTGGCAAAAAACGAAAGTTCGGCTGCTGACAGGGTTTTCCCGTCCCGTTTTGCAGCGATGATTTCCTGCGCCAGCATTAACGCTGTGCTTTTTCAAGATGACCCAAACCAAAGGATCCGGGCAATAAATCACCAATCGTTGTGCGAAACTGTTCCGATTTCGGAGACGAAATAATCACCACGGTATCATCATCAGCAAATTCCGCGATTTTCTGCCTGCACCCGCCGCAGGGTGTGACCGGTTCGTCAGCATCCGCCACGACCAGTATTTCCACGATATCGCGTTCACCAGCGGCAGCCATTGCCGCGATGGCCCCGGCTTCGGCGCAGGTGCCCTCTGGATATGCTGCATTTTCAACATTGCAGCCCGAAAAAACCGCACCCGAGGCCGTGCGCAACGCGGCACCAACATGAAATTTTGAATAAGGGGCATACGCATTTTCGCGCGCCTTTTTTGCAGCTTCAAATAATGACATGTCAAACCTTTGCTTGCTAATCCAACATTATGCGCGCAGATTTCTTGATGATGCAAGCGCATTAGCCGTCAATCAGCTTGTTTTCCATGCCTCGCGCTTACGATAAATCGTCGATGGCGATACGTCCAGAATTATGGCTGCACGAGGCACCGACCCACCGCAATGTTCAATTGTTGCTTCGACAAATTCACGTTCCATCTCTGCCATGGTTTTTTCAATAAAGGCCGCGGGTGGCGAAACAGACGACATCGCATCTGATGCTTTTTCTTTGTCAGTATCAAACGCGGTTCCAGCCTCTCGACGCATGTTATCAACTTCGATCGGCAGCATCTCCATGGTCACGGTGTCCCCGTCGTTCAGCACCACAACATTGCGAATAACATTCAAAAGCTGGCGCACATTTCCCGGCCAGTTCAACGTGAAAAGCTGCTCCTTTACCTCGTCGGAGAAACGGTTAAAGGCTTTGCCCTCTTCGGCTGCAAATTCGTTTAATTTGGCTTCGGCAATTGCCAGAATATCCTGCCGGCGCTCACGCAAGGCGGGCATGTGAATAGGCACAACATGCAATCTATAATAAAGATCTTCACGAAAACGGCCTTTGCGGACCTCTTCCTCAGGGTCGCGGTTTGTTGCGCATAAAATACGCACATCAACCGCCACCTGCGCTGTTGCTCCAACCGGTTGAATTTTGGAGGTTTCCAGAAACCTGAGCAACTTTGTTTGCAACGCAAGGTCCATTTCGCAGACTTCATCCAGAAACAATGTGCCGCCCGATGCCATTGCCGCTGCGCCTTTTTTGTCAGCAATTGCGCCGGTAAAAGAACCTTTTAGGTGGCCGAAAACCTCTGACTCCAGAAGATCAGCGGGGATTGCGCCACAATTTAGCGGCACAAACGGGCCTTTTGCGCGGCCAGATACCGCATGAATTGACTGCGCCGCCACCTCTTTGCCCGTGCCGCTTTCACCGGTGATAAAAACCGTGGCCGAAGAGCGGCCAATGTTATTGATCATCTTGTAAATCGCCATCATCGCGGGGGACAGGCCGATAAATTCTTTAAACCCTGTTTTGTTTGGTGCCAATGGCTGGAACGAGGTGTTGGCATTTGCCAATGTCTTTTCAGCATTGCGCACGGCCCGGATCAAACGTTTTTCGTCAAACGGTTTGACCAGATAATCAAACGCCCCCAGCCGCATCGCATCAATCGCACGATTAATCGACCCGTTGGCGGTGATCACAATTACCTTGGATTCTGCGCTATCGGTCAGAATTTCAGCGATGACATCCATTCCGTCGCCGTCAGGCAGCATCAGGTCCAGCAGCACAATATCAAAATTTCGTTTGGCAATCGCAGAGCGCGCCTCAAACAAAGATTTCGCTTGTTCAACTTTAAACGCGTTTTTCTTTAAGACAGCCTGATAGACCATCGCAAGTGATTGCGTGTCTTCAACAAGTAAAATTTGTCTTGCCATAACAATTGCATATCCGCACTAAAGTCTTGATTCTACGAATTCCAGCACATCTATACAGCCTTGTTCGCAACGGTTGCACCCTATGGCAATGTCATCCCAATTTGATGTCTTGGCAAGGGAATTCAGCGATTGCGCTGCATTTTGCAATCCAACTGCGCCAATTGCCCCCGCAACCGAAATCAAAATATGGGTTTGAGAGCCAATAGCAGCGCCCGATTTTTGTTCAAGTCCGGTTATGATACCCTGTTTAACACTTTCAATATCGCTTTTGACTTTTCCAAGCAACTCACGCATGGAATCTGGGCCAATCATGTCTGCCAATCCGTCATAAATCTCCATGTTGATGCCCCCATCGACAGGCGCGCTTGGGGTGGTTTGGTCTGACGGCGGCGACACAGATTCAGCATCGATATAGGAAAGAATGTCCTGACCAAATCTTGCGATATTTGTTAAGGGTTTTGAAATCAGCCCGCTGGCACCTGCGGCATTGATACGTTCTTGATGCTCCGGCAACACATAGGCCGTAAGCGCAACCAACGGGGTTGCCGCCTTTTTGTCGGTTCTTTGCCTTATGTTCCTCATGACCTCAAGCCCCGACATTCGAGGCATTTCAATATCAATCAGTGCAATATCAAATTCCTCCTTGTCAAATAATTCCATGGCTTCCACCCCGTCAGAGGCAACAACACAATCAACATTCATACTGCGCAGCATTTGCGTTGCGACCATTTGATTGGTCAGGTTATCTTCAGCCATAAGAATTCTCAGATGTGAAAGATCCGGCAATTCTTCTGAACTTGAAACGGTCGGCTCAGCTTTTGGAAACGCCAGGGTTTCGACCAGCGGCAATATCACGGTTACCTGCGCCCCGGGGTTCAGGTTGGTGGCCGCAATGGAGCCTCCGGCGCTTTCGACCAATGCCTTGGCGATATACAATCCTACTCCGGCACTTTCCTCCCCCTCAGCAACGGGGCGGCCCTGAAAGGTGAAAACGTTTTTTAACGCGCGTTCCGAAAACCCCGAGCC
>CAZSSS010000038.1:0-9885 GCA_964609255.1 uncultured Rhodobacterales bacterium | reverse complement strand
TATAAACGCGGGCGCAATAAGACCCGGGGCTAAGGGAGGCTTCGATTCGCGAAGCACGACCCCCGCCGCCATCATCATCCGTTGCAATTTCGTTGCCCGATGTGTCCAATAATACCATCACCGGGTCAACACCGCTTTCATCGGTTGCCTCAATGCGCACATCAGTGGGCGTAGTGACGGTAAACTGTAAATAGTTTGATACGCCCGGGACAAGTTGCACGTTCATTTGAACGGGGCTGTCGATGCTGGACACATCAGCGCCAAAACCGCCAAATTGCTGAACTTCCGAGGGCGCAACTCCGCAAACGCTAAGCTGCGCAAGCGCCGCGTAAGGTAATAATATGCTGGCTGACACCAGCAGCGCGAGATTTGTTCGTCTCATCAATATTCTCCGACAATAGTTCTTAATCAATTGCTGGATATTTCCAGCGCGTGCAGTTTCCCTCCGATGGCGTTTCAAATCAAGGAAAGAATTTATAAAACTGGAAGTTGTGTTGTCGACTTAAGCTGCTCCATCGACAGTAATGCCGTTACATTAAAGATTTTAACCTCGGCGATCAGGGCTTGGTAAAACATGTCATAGGCTTGGGCGTTCTGCACACGAACCTTCAAGATATAATCAATATCACCCGCAAGGCGGTGGGCCTCCAGCACCTCAGGGCGTTGGCGCAGGGCATTCAGGAATTTTTGCTGCCAGTCGGCATCGTGTTCCGAGGTGCGGATCAACACAAAAAAACAAGCATCAAGGCCAAGCTTTTCAGGGTCAAGCAAGGCCACCTCTTTTGTAATAACACCCAGTTTCTTGAGCTTGCGAATCCTGTTCCAGACCGGCGTCTTTGAGGCCCCAACTTTGCGCGCAATTTCCTCCAACGGCTGGCTGGCATCGGCCTGCAAGGCAAGAAGAATTTTTTTATCGGTGGAATCAAGCTGGTTTGCCATTTTGTGGTGACCTTAAAATATGGAAATTTTTTCTGAATTATGCAGGAGAATCTGCGGGATGTCCTTATTTCTTCCTGAATATTTCGGTTTTACAGGAATAATGTTCTAATGCATTCAATAAGTAATGACCAGAGCAGGGGGGCCGGAAATGGCAAAATCTTTCACAGCGCGGATTGTTACGTCAAATCACCTGATAGACGGGCACAGCATTTACCTGACTGCGGCACGGTAAAGAGGCTGGCGGCGATAACAAGCCTAAAAAGAAAGGTTAGACCGCAGTCTAGGCAGTGCTGTAACTGTGAATTTACCAAGTATACAATCATTTAGGTTAAGGACTGCCCAAAGCAAAAAGGGGGTATACAACCCCTTTTTGCAGCTACAAAATTCGGTTTAAGCGCCTGCGGTAACTTTACTAATTTTGGCAGGGCTTTGGGCGGCAATTTCAATTCTGCGAGGCTTGAGGGCTTCGGGAACTTCGCGAATTAAATCCACATGTAACAGCCCGTTTTCAGTGACCGCGTTTGTTGCACGCACATGGTCAGCCAGTTGGAACCGTTTTTCAAAGGCACGGTTTGCGATACCTTGATGCAAATAATTAACGTCATCGTCTTTTGCCGATTTCTTTCCAGAAATACATAATTGGCCGTCGCGGGCTTCGATGTTCAGGTCGTCTTCGGTGAATCCGGCAACTGCAATGGTGATGCGATAGGCATCCTCGGCGGTTTTTTCGATGTCATAAGGGGGATAGCCGCTGCCGCCGGTTTCGGTGCGGGTTACGTTATCCATAATATTTGCCAGACGGTCAAAGCCGATGCTGGTGCGGTAAAGCGGGGAAAAGTCAAAATTTCGCATGTCAGGTATCCTTTTATAAGCGACACAAATTCGGGCCTTCGATTTGGACAGGCCGGGGTAATCAAACCCATTCAGGCGTTTGATTTAACAAATGTAATACGCATCCCCCAAGTTTCAAGGGCTTGATATTTGACGCTGCGTCCCCAATTATTCATCATGTATAAGGCTGAAAAATTTTGGGACCGTTTGGCAAAACGGTATGAAAAATCCCCGGTTTCGGATAAGGATGCTTATCAGAAAAAGCTGGAAATGACGCGCGCGTATTTCACACCGGATTCGCAAGTTTTGGAATTTGGCTGTGGCACCGGAACAACGGCGGTGTCCCATGCACCGTTTGTTGGCCATTTGGACGGAATAGACATTTCATCAAAAATGCTGGAATTCGCAAAAGCCAAGGCGCAGGATGCTGGCATCAATAATGTTACGTTTACATGCGCCAATATCGACGATTTTTCCAGTGAAAAGCCTTATGATGTTGTCATGGGGCATAGCATTCTGCACCTGCTGAATGACAAAGAAATGGCCATAAAGAAAGTTTTCTCACTGCTGAAACCGGGCGGTATTTTTGTTTCCAGCACCACTTGTGTTGCCAAAAACCGGCCAATAGTAAATTCATTGCTAACACTTGGCCGAAAAATTGGCCTGTTGCCGTTGGTAAAGCTGTTTCATGTTGACGACCTTACCAAAGCCCTTAACGCGGCCGGTTTTGAGATTGTCAAAAACTGGCGCCCCAAGGGCGGGAGCGCGGTTTTTATTGTCGCGCAAAAACCTGATTGAGATGTGATTGAAACATCAATCACTCCTCTTGGCCAAGGGCATCAAGCGCATCATTGGTCTCAATATCAAGTTGTTTTTCGGCTTTTGCACCTAGCTTTTTTAATGTCTCAACTTGACTATGCAGATTTCCGCGCCCGGTTTTGAGTTTGTTTATCGCGGCTTCATGTGCTGAATGCGCCTGATTCAGTCGCATGCCGACAGCGTTCATATCTTCAACAAACCCGTGGAATTTATCATAAAGCGCGCCAGCACGTTTGGCTATTTCCAAGGCATTTGTATTGCGGCGTTCCACCGACCATAAATTATCTACGGTTTTCAACGCCACCATCAAATTGGTTGGTGAGGCGATCACGACATTTTTGTCGCTTGCGTAAAGTGCTAGGTCAGGATTGGCGCGGACCGCCTCTGAAAAGGCGCTTTCAATGGGCATAAACATAATCACATAGTCAACCGAACCATCATCCAGTTGGTGGTATTTTTTCTGCGCAAGTGTGTCGATATGGTTTTTTACCGAATTTACATGGGCTTTCATGTCAACCTCACGGGCGACAGAGGTTTGGGCATTGGCTGCCCGTTCATAGGCCACCAGCGATACTTTGCTGTCAATCACCAGCCGCCGCCCGCCGGGCAGGTTTACCACCACATCGGGGCGCAGGCTTTTGCCTTCATCGCTGCGGTGATGGGCTTGGGTTTCGAATTCAATACCTTCGCGCAGGCCGCTGCGTTCCAGAATTGATGCCAGAACCATTTCGCCCCATGCACCTTGTTTTTGGTGATCCCCTTTCAGGGCTTGGGTTAGATTATGGGCTTCGGTTGAAACCTCAAGACTGCGTTTGGTCAGCATTTCGATTTCGGTTTTCAGGGTGGCGCGGTCTTTGCCCGCTGCCTCATGGACGCTGCGTAATTCGATTTCGAATTTCCCGATATGGTCTTTGAGAGGTGCCAGTGTTTGCGCCAACCGTTCGGCATTTGACTTTTCAAACCGTTCCCCGTGGGCATCCAGAACCTGCCCGGCAAGGGTTTTGAATTCCGCGCGCAGGTCGTCGCCTGTCTTGGTTAGCAATGCTTCGCGGGTGCTGGCCGCAACCGATAGCTGGCGCAATTCTTCTCGAAGGCGGGCGTCTTCGGCTTGCCATTTGGAAATAGCAACCCGCGCGTTAATCAGTTCTGATTCTTGTGCAACACGTTGTGGTTCCAAGGCTTTCAGGCCCGCAAGGTCAATATGGGCTTGGCGTAATTCCCCGACCAATTGTGTGACAATAAGTTCCTTTTCTGCCAACTGGGTTGACAGGGTATTGTTTTCACCCGCGCCGCGCGCCATTTGGTTTTTGCCAAGCCAGAAAACCAAAAACAGCACAGCCAGGATAGAGGCCCCCAATACATAAAGCAGCCAATCCGGATTGTTGCTTATGAGATCACGCCATTGCTCGATCATTTATTGCCCCTAAAAATATTATATCTGTTCAAATCAAAATTACGCGCTGTCGAAAATTGATGCAAGTTATGGTTTTTGGTATCAACAACATAATGCGGGGGGTTTTGGCCCGCCGGTTGCCCAGTCCAGCAGTTCAACCGTATGCACCACCGGAATTTGTGTCCCGTTGCCAATTTGCATCATGCAGCCGATATTCCCGGCGGCAATCACGTCGGGTGTCAGGGCCTCAAGGGTCAAAACCTTTTGGGTGCCAAGTTGTTGCGCCAAATCGGGTTGCAACAAATTATATGTTCCAGCGGAGCCGCAGCATAAATGCGGGTCTTGCGGTTCCAGCACGTTAAAACCGGCGGCGCGAAGCAGGGCTTTTGGGATGTCTTTTATTTGTTGGCCATGTTGCAAGGAGCACGCCGCATGATAGGCGACCTTCAGTTTTTTGGTGCCAGTAATGTTCAGCTGCGCGACCAGTTCCGAAACATCCAGCGTTATGGACGAAATGGCAGCGGCATCCGTTGCCAAGGATGTGTCGCGGAACATATGGCCATAATCTTTGACTGCGGTTCCGCAGCCCGATGTGTTGATAACAACGGTATCAACCCGCGCTGCCATCCACGCCTTGATATTTGCAGCGGCGGATTTATGGCTGGCCTTGGTTTTGCCCATGTGATGGGTAACGGCCCCGCAACAGCCCATGCCTTTGGCAATGACAACCTCACAGCCATGACGGGTTAGCAGGCGAATGGTGGCTTCGTTGATGTCGGTGTTCAGGGCTTTTTGCGCACATCCGGTCAGCAAAGCCACGCGCCGTTTGGTTTTCCCGAGGGCCGCGAACACCTGTGCATTGTCGGACGGGCTGGGGGAGGGTAATTTCTTTGGCGCAAAATCAACCATGGCTTTCAGTTTTGCCGGTAGGGCAAACCGTATTGGTCTGGCGGCCCATGCGCCAAGGATGGCAAGGCGAAATCGTGTTGGATAGGGCAGTATCTGCGCCAATACCCAGCGCAGGCTGCGGTCAAACATCGGGCGTTTATAGGTTTTTTCGATATGCGCGCGTGCGATATCAACCAAATGCATGTAATGCACCCCCGAGGGGCAGGTGCTCATGCAGGCCAGACAGGATAAGCAGCGGTCAATATGTTTGACGGTTTTTTCATCAGCGGCGCGGTCATTTTCCAGCATATCTTTGATCAGGTAAATGCGCCCGCGCGGGCTGTCCAATTCATCCCCGAGTAATTGATATGTCGGGCAGGTTGCGGTGCAAAACCCGCAATGCACACAAGTGCGCAGAATGTCGTTGGCGCGGCTTATGCTGCTGTCTTTGAGTTGTTGATCGGTAAAACTGGTTTGCATTAGCCCATCCGCCCACGGTTTAATATTGCACGAGGGTCAAATTTCGCCCGCAGGCCTTTGGCTATGGCCGCCAATGCGGGGGCGGCGGATGGCCCTCCGCCAGAAGCGCCGCGGATACAGATCATTTGCCTTTGAGGCACCATGCGCGGCGCGGCTGAAAACGCATCGATAGAAGCCCAGATCAGACCACCGCTCCAATCAATGACCGGTGTTGAAAACCCTTGGGCATGCAGGTCGGTGATAACCGAAAACGCATCGCTGGGCTTTATGGACAAGCGCCAGATATTGGCAGCATCCGCCAATGCGGTTGCATCACGAATATCGGCCCAACTGCCCTCCACCTGATCACCCCCCAGTTTTCCGGCGCGGTATTTTACCGAGTCTTCAAACCCTTCAATGCGCAGCAACGCGCCGCCATTCACATAGGCAGCGGCTGATACATCAAAAGGCGATGCCATGGCTTGGCGCAGCTTTCGAAGGGCGGCCTCAGGTGGTAAATCAAACCGCAATGTCATTGATGTTTCTGGCTTGGGCAGCAGTTTCAATGCGATTTCGGTGATCACCCCCAAAGTGCCTTGCGCCCCGGCCATCAGTTTAACCAGATCATAGCCGGTGACGTTTTTCATCACCCTGCCGCCGTTTTTAATTATCTGCCCCATGCCATCAACAAATCGCACGCCGATCAGGCTGTCGCGACAGGCCCCTGCTTTGATCCGGCGTGGGCCAGACGCATTGACCGCCACCATCCCGCCAAGGGTGGCACAGCCTGAATTCCCCAAAAGCGTTGCGTGGTTTATGGGTTCAAATGGCAGCATCTGGCCTTTTGCATCAAGCACTGTTTCAATGTCTTTTAACGGTGTCCCAGCGCCGGCAACCAATGTCAGCGCGCCGGGATTATAAAGGGTAATGCCCGACAGACCCGTAATATTGAGAGGCTCACCCGTGACAGATTTGCCAAGACCGCGCCGTGAACCGCCGCCAATAATTTCCAAAGGCTCTTTTGTTGTTGCAACAATATCGGCCAGCTCGGCCTCGGATTTTGGGGTCATGCGCGCCGCGCCTGACTGGCATCCAGCGGGAAAACCTTGGCGGGGTTTAACAACCATGCTGGGTCAAAAACGTCTTTGACATTCATCTGGGCCTCCAGATCAGCGTCATTGAACTGGGTGCGCATCAGCTCTCGCTTTTCAACGCCAACGCCGTGCTCTCCGGTTAGGCAACCACCCACGTTTACGCATAATTTCAGAATTTCCGCGCCCAAGGCTTCGCATTTTTGTAAGTCACCCGGTTTGTTGGCGTCAAATAAAATAAGCGGGTGCATATTGCCATCACCCGCATGAAAAACATTGCCAACATCCAGACCATATTCCGCTGACATATCTTCAATCTTTTGCAAAACAAAAGCCAGTTCACTGACCGGAATGGTGCCGTCGAGGCACATATAATCATTGATTTGCCCCATCGCGCCAAAGGCAGCTTTGCGACCTTGCCAGATTTTGACGGATTCCGCCTCGGTTTTGCTTTCACGAATTTCAACAGGGTTGTGGCGTTTGGCGATGTCAATTATCCGCGTAAGCTGGCTGTTGATTTCAAGGTCCGAGCCCTCAACCTCAATGATCAGCAGCGCGTTGACATCGGGGTATCCGGCCTTGATAAATTTCTCAACGGCGCGCAACACGGGACGGTCCATAAATTCAATGGCGACAGGCAGTATTCCGGCCTGAATAATGTCGGAAACACAAGCACCGGCAACGGCGTTGCTGTCAAACCCGATCAGAACCGGCCTTGCGCCCTCGGGTTTTGGCAATATGCGCAGGGTTGCTTCGGTCACGACACCCAACTGCCCCTCAGAGCCACAAATAAGCCCCAACAGATCATACCCCCCTGTATCCAAATCGGGGCCGCCAATTTCAAGAACCTCACCGGCCATGGTAACCATGGTTACGCCAAGCAGGTTGTTGGTTGTAACCCCGTATTTGAGACAATGCGCACCGCCGGAATTCATCGCGATATTTCCGGCAATTGCACAGGCCAACTGGCTGCTGGGGTCGGGCGCATAAAAGAACCCGTTGCTTTCCACAGCACCCGTTACAGATAAATTAGTGCGCCCTGACTGCACCTTGATAAACCGGTTTTCATAATCGGTTTCCAATACTGCATTCAGGCGCGCCACGCCCAGAATAACACAATCGGCGGTGGGCAATGCCCCGCCTGACAGGCTGGTGCCCGACCCGCGCGGCACAACCGGCACTGACATATCCGAACATATTTGCAACACGTCTGATACCTCGATGGTGGATCGGGGCAGCACAACCAACATTGGCGGGCAGCAATAAGCAGACAGCGCATCACATTCATAGGCTTTGGTCTCAACAGGTTCGGAAATAATCGCGTTGCTTGGCAATACTTTTGCAAGACGCGCCAGCAATTTGTCTTTTTGCGCAAGGACAAGTGCATTTGGCTCTGGCATCTGCATGTTCTTGCTCCTGTGTTGAAAATTAAGGTAGACGTCCGGGTAAACTATGTCAAAACTGGGTTACAGGTCTATTTATATGTTTGTCGCAGGTTTCTATTTGCTTGTTTTATTGGCAGGCGTATAAATATCGAGCCAAAGAACAAAGGAATTTTAAGTGCCCAGATTTACTCCACTTGTCGCATCTTTGCCCTCAACCGTTCCCTTTGTCGGCCCCGAAACACAAGAACGCGCCCGTGGCGCTGTGTTTGCAGCGCGGCTTGGGGCCAATGAAAATGTTTTTGGGCCCTCACCCAAAGCGGTTGAAGCCATGCAAAAAGCCATACCTGATATCTGGAAATACGGAGACCCGGAAAACCACGACCTGAAACATGCTTTGGCAGCCCATCACCGCGTAGCTGTGGAAAATATCGTTGTCGGAGCAGGGATCGACGGCTTATTAGGGTCGCTTACCCGAATGCTGGTTGAACATGACACGCCGGTTGTCACATCAAAAGGCGCTTATCCGACGTTTAATTTCCATGTTGCCGGGTATGGCGGGGCGCTTGAATTTGTGCCGTTCCGGCAGGATATGGAAGACCCCGACGCGTTGCTTGCAAAAGCCAGTAAAATCGACGCAAGCCTGATTTATTTTGCCAATCCGGATAATCCCATGGGCACATGGCATGGGGCTGACATGGTTCAGGAAATGATTGATAACATTCCAACAGGCACGGTTTTATGTCTTGACGAAGCCTATGTTGAGTTCGCGCCAGCCGGAACCGCTCCGGAACTTGATGTTTCCAACCCAAATGTCATTCGAATGCGGACCTTTTCAAAAGCCTATGGTATGGCAGGTGCGCGGGTTGGATACGCGATTGGCCATGCTGACCTGATTAGTGCATTTAACAAAGTCCGCAATCATTTTGGCATGAATCGCGCCGCACAAGCAGGGGCATTGGCGGCATTGGCTGATCAGGAATATTTGGCCAAAACCATTAAAAATGTGACCGGCGCAAAGGCGCGTATCGGGGATATTGCGCGCTGGAACGGGTTGGAGCCACTGCCCTCTGCCACCAATTTTGTGACCATGGATTGTGGACGTGATGGTGATTACGCCCGCGCCCTTGTCGGTGCTTTGATCGCGCGCGATATTTTCGTGCGCATGCCCTTTGTTGCACCCCAGGATCGCTGCATAAGGGTGTCGGCAGGCCGCCCCGAAGATATGGACCTGTTTGAGGCCGCGCTCCCCGAAGCATTGAAAGCAATAGCATGACCAATTATCCACGCGATATGGTCGGATATGGCGCACAGCCGCCAGCAGCAAACTGGCCAGATAACGCAAAAATTGCCGTTCAATTTGTGATCAATTACGAAGAAGGCGGCGAGAATTGCACCTTGCATGGCGATGCCGCATCCGAGGCATTTTTGTCAGAAATCGTTGGCGCGGCGGCTTGGGCCGGGCAGCGGCACATGAATATGGAATCGATCTATGAATACGGTTCCCGGGTCGGATTTTGGCGGTTACACCGGATGTTTAGCGCGCGCAATATTCCGGTGACAGTTTTTGGCGTGGCCATGGCGCTGGCGCGCAACCCCGACGCGGTCACAGCCATGAATGATGCCGGATGGGAGATCGCCAGCCATGGCTATAAATGGATTGATTATAAGGACGTGCCAATTGAAATTGAGCGTGCGCATATTGCCAAAGCCATTGAAATACATACGGAAATAACCGGGAAGGCGCCGATGGGCATGTATCAGGGTCGCTCATCTGAAAACACCCATAACCTGACCATGGAAGCAGGTTTTGAATATTCTGCCGACAGCTATGCAGATGAATTGCCCTATTATATCGATGGTCCAACGGGGCCGTTTTTGATGGTTCCTTATACGTTGGATGCCAATGATATGCGGTTTGCCTCGCCCCAGGGGTTTAATTGCGGGGACCAGTTTTTTAGTTATCTCAAGGACAGTTTTGACGTGCTTTACGCTGAGGGTGGGCGCATGATGTCGGTTGGTTTGCATTGCCGTCTTGTCGGTCGACCGGGGCGCGCCGCATCTTTGATGCGGTTTCTGGATT
>CAZSSS010000037.1:0-10151 GCA_964609255.1 uncultured Rhodobacterales bacterium | reverse complement strand
TGCCAGCCTACCTTAAACGTCGGAAGCCCCACAAGCGATGATAAGTCTCGGGATGCCTATTCGGCAAAGCTGACCTTCATTCGGTGTGCAGCATCGGTCAATGTGGGCTCAAAGCAGACCCCTATACTAAAATAACCCACGATTTCCTTGGGACTTGGAACCTCACACCATGTGGCACCTCACTCATGGCCCCGCAAAACCGGGGCCATGAATTTGTTGTTAAAGCTGGATACGATACAGCGCGAAACCATCCGCGCCGTCACCTGCGGGTTCGATATTAACGCCCTCAACGCTGTCAGCATAACCAACCCCTGCGGGGCCGGTTTCAAAGATCACGCTGGTATTGGCCACTGGCGCAAAACCCCAATTGGCGTCAGCTTGCGGGTTAATCGTGCCTTGATCAACGATATAGCGCACAATCACGTCGCGGTTGGTGTCCGGCCCTTCAAAGATGATCGTGTCACCCGTGCCGGGGAAATTGCCGCCACCAGAGGCGCGATAATTGTTGGTCGCCACCACAAACATCGCGGCGGGGTCAATCGGCGCATCGTTGAATTGCAAATTCACAATCCGGTTGGACCCTTCATTGATGATGTCCCCGCCACGGTTGAATTTCGGCGGCTGCGTCAGGTCAATCTGATAGGTCACGCCATCCATCACATCAAAATTATAGCTCGGCATATCCGGGTTCAGCAAAATCTGATCCTGCCCGCCCGCTGTGATCTGGTTGAAAATCGAGGCCGAGCGTTCCAGCCAATCCTTGACCTGCGCGCCATTAATCAGCACCGCCCGCACGGTGTTGGGATACAAATACAGGTCCGAAACATTCTTGATCGCCACCGGACCAACCGCCACATCGGTATAATATTCCGACCCGCCACGGCCACCGGCCTTCAAAGGTGCTGCGGCTGACAAAATGGGACTGCCCTCCCATTCAGCCCCTTGAATCCCTTGTTCAATATAACATGTTTGCGCCTGTGACACCACCTGCACCGAAGGGTCATCAGCCACCAGCGCAAAATAGGAATGCAGCGGCGCCTCGGTCATGCCAACCGGACGGCGGATATATTCCAGCGTTTCCTCATGCACCTGTTGGGTGGCATCCAGCACCTTTTGCACATCGCCAACCAGCGGGATTTTCTGGCGCTCAACACGTTCATAAATCGGCCGTGTTGACGATTCAGTGGTCACCACGCGCCATTCATCGCCCGAGCGCTCCAACATCAGGTCAATCAAGCCCATATGGCTGCCCCAGAAACCGCCCATCGTGGCCGGTTTGCCCTGCAAGGTGCCCGCCGTCACATCTACGCCGTCAATGCCCGCGTAATCCTCATGCGGGAACACAAGGTGTGAGTGGCCGGTGACCAGCGCGTCAATGCCCTCAACCCCTGCCAGATACAGGGCGGCGTTGCCTTGGCCCTCATAGCTGGGTTCAGAAGAAATGCCCGAATGCGACAGCGCAATGATGATATCCGCGCCCGCTTCTTTCATTTCGGGAACCCATGCTTTGGCGGCCTGTAAAATGTCACGCGCGTTGAATTTGCCCTCTAGATGGCGCTTGTCCCAGTTCATGATTTGCGGCGGCAAAAACCCGATCAGGCCGATTTTAATGCTGTGCGTTTCGCCTGAACCATCGGTGATCTCACGCTCCAAAATGGTATAGGGTTTCAGGAAGGTTTCATCCTTGCCCGCATCGCTGCCAAGCGATTTTACAAAGTTCGCGCAGACCATCGGAAAATCAGCGCCCTTCACAACTTTGTCCATGAAATCAACGCCATAGTTGAATTCATGGTTGCCAAGCGTGCCACAATCATAGCCCAGAACATTCATCGCCTGCATCACGGGATGCAACTCCCCCTCAGCCATGCCGCGCTCATAAGCGATATAATCGCCCATCGGGTTGCCTTGCAAAAAGTCGCCGTTATCCACCAAGATTGAGTTGGTGCTTTCGGCGCGAACTTCCTCAATAATCGAGGCCGTGCGCGACAGCCCAACCGTATCAATCGGTTTGTCAGCATAATAATCATAGGGGTGCACATGCACGTGCAAATCGGTGGTGGACAGAATACGCAAATGCGCCTGCGTGCCCTGCGCCATGGCGCTGAACGGGTGGAGCGTTACAAAAGCACCGGTCGCGGCGGTGGTGGCCAGAAAATGGCGGCGAGATATGGATTTGTTCATAATGATTTCCTCGATGTTGGTTTTGCGATTCATTTGGTCACAGTCTGTGCTGTAATCGTGAAAAACAGAATCGTTCAAACCCGCAGTCTAGCGCGAGTTTGAAATTTTACCAAATGGTCTAGGCGCAGATAACCCAACGTGAGGTCGCTGGGTCAGCGCGGATTGCTGCCCCGCATACCCGCCAAGGCCAGCGCAACAATCAAGGAAAACGCAATCCATTGCGGCATGATCCACAGCGATTGTAATTTGGTTAAACCATAGACAATAAACAACGCCGTAAATGCAGTATATTGTGCGCAAATACACCAGACCATGCCGGACATCCGGCCCGGTTTGATGGCCGCAAATATCAGCCCGACTGTGCCGATCAAAATGGTGGCGCTAACCCCATGCCAAACCACCGTCCAGATGGCTTTTGGGACTGCGGCCATGTCGCCATTTTGCAGCGGCACCAGAATTTCAGGCCCGCCACCAAAAATATGCGCGGCAAATGTTATGCCCGACAAAACCCCCGCGCCAAGTAACCAATAATTCATATTCCATTCCTTTTTCCATACTTATGCGTATGGTATTTACCGATTGAACCGCAGGAGTCAATACGCTAGCGTATGGTATGGCACGTTTGGGGAAAATAGATTGGATCACGGCGGGGTTTCGCGCGCTGACAGCGGCTGGGCCGCAGGCCTTGGTCATTGAAAAAATCGCGGTTGATCTTGGCGTCAGCAAAGGGTCGTTTTACTGGCATTTCAAAAACCTGAAGACGTTCAAAGCTGACATGATTGAGCATTGGGCAAGTGCTGGCACCAAGCAGCTGATTGATAACACAACCCAAAGTCAGGCGGACCCCGCCGGGCGGCTAAGCCATCTGATTGCCCAAATCGCTGGTTCGGATATCAGCAAATATGATGGCCCGTCCGCTGAAACGGCGATAAGGGATTGGGCCAAATATGACCCGGCGGTTGCGGCAAAGATCAGCGCGATTGACGATATTCGCCTGAGTTTTGTCACGGCTCAGTTTTGCGAGGCCGGGCAAGACAACCCCGTGGCCAAGCAATCGGCGCGCATTATGTATGCAGCACTTATCGGGCTTGAAAGCATGCCGCATCACCAATCGCTAAAGCGGGATCTGGATAGATTGCTAAGCGCTTTGCTTTAGCAGTAAAATTGCCTCAACCATCCTCATCCCGTCAATCAACAATCCCATTGGGGATTTGGCCATAATGATTTCCGCGGCGTTGGGTTTTTCGATTTATTTCGTACAGTCTGCGCTGTAATCTTAAATAATCAGAATCGTTCAGACCCGCAGCATAACGCGCGTTTGAAAATTTACCAAGTAATCAAGAAATATTGAAGCATTTCACTCTATGCTTTGGATACAAATGTTTGGTAGATTGTATCGTAGTAGTCATCCATTACAAAAGGGATTATCCCTTCCGGAACCATGAAGATTTCAGCAATTTCATATGCTTCCATGCCTCCAGCTTCGTATCTTTCTTTATATTCATCACGAAACTTTTTTGGACAAAGTAGTATCGCAGCTTTCCATCGCGTATTCACATCAGCTTGATACATCTTACTTGCATCTGCCGGAATGGGTTGATTTTGTATTTCACGCAATAACGTTTTAAATTTATCCTTAGTATCCGCCCGCTCATCTGGCTGATCAAATACATGCGTAAGCTCTTTAGTAAGTGCATAACGGCGCTCCCGAGGGTGATCATCTAGCTCCTGGCAATAGCGAATTTCCGCTTCAACGAACTCCTCGTCATAAGCACTAGATCGATCAGTTCCCAAGAGCTTATAGAAGGCCTGCTTGTTTGGTGTAGGGTACTGAACACCCAAAACCTTAATAGAACCTACACCAGTGTGATGCAGGTTAATTTTCATGCGCAGAAAATCGAAACTAACAGTAGGTTTATCGTGCTTAATTACATAAGCAACTAGTTCTTTGAATAGCATAACACCCAGATACCGTATTTGGTATCTGGGTGCAACATAGTGTATGCAAAAATATAGATTACTAGATTAAGTAGCTGTCGATATCATCAACCAGAATGGCAGATCCACTTTTTATTTGCGCGTCAGACCGCAGAACTTGCTCTGCAAGGTCCACAGCGGAGACATTACTCATGCCCCCAGAGAAGAACTTAATATCAAGGGTTGTTGGACCATCAGCAGGATACAGAAGGTCCGCCACTCTATCTATTTGATTATTCATTTTATACCCTCCGTTTCTAGCCAACCCGATTGGACGGCCCTAATTAAAGCTTTAGAATGCGCTGCCGTATTCAGTGGTCTTTTCTGTGCTCTTACACATGAAACACTGCCTTTGTGGCAATTCTGTGGCGCATATCTTATGTTATCATTTATTCCTGCGGCAATACAGGTGACATTCATGGCGTTGCTCATCATATCGACCCGTCGAATTTGCCCTTGTGGACTGTTCGGCATATGCCCTCCTTGGCATCAAGTGCCCCAAATAGGTATTTATAAATCACTTGACAAGTCTTTTTTACACTTGAGTCGTTAAAAATTGCAAACGATAATTGTCTTAACAGGCGATTTTGATCCAAACTGTGGCAATAAGTATCTAGAATTGAGTAACCATTATTAACGAAGAGGTAACTATGCCAAGAAAGATTTCAACGCCTTCATTAATTTAACACGGTTTTCTTGCTGTTGCCAATTAAGTGAAAACTGCGCGCGGTGGCTGCAAATAATGGACCAATGCAGCAACTAAACTAACTTAGTTTACACATACCGCTCAATCCTCATCCCCGTCAATCAACAACTGCATAACGCGCGAGGCAAGGCGCAGCACATGCGTTGGGTCCTCCGCCGCTACCGGCATGGTTTTGTCGTATCCGGCGCGGATCACCGCCGCAATATTGGGCCGCACCATGGCCATGTTGTTTTTCTCAATAATCCCGATGGGGGATTTCAGCAAAAATGCATCCTCGGACCACAGCAAGATTGAGCGCGCCATCTGGTCAGTTGCTAATGCTTGCACCGAAAGCTGCATCATATCTTTGTCAGCTTTGATCAGCAGGATGCACATTTTAATGCCGCCCTGCTCATCAAACGCAAAATGACGATATTGATTGGCCCCCGCGCGTTTGAGCTGTTTGACCAGTTTATCAAGGCCGGGCATCATGCGGTCAAGGTTTGGCACCTCGACAATCTCATCCCAGTCATTGCAGAAAAACACCAGAAAATTCGCGCCCAGCTCAGGGTCGGTTTCAGCGATTTTCATGTTGGCGATGCTGGCCACACTGGAAAACGCCGCGTGAATTGCCTTTAGTGATTCATCATCGGTGCCAAACACCACCGGCGCGATATCACGCCCCCAACGGGCAAAACGATAGGTGTCGTCATGGGTGAAAAGATGGGCGATTTGGTCTTCGTTAAAGGCAGCTTCGGCCATGTTATTCTCCAAACAGGTCGTCATTTCGCGGGGCGGTCAGCCCCAGATGGGTCCATGCCTTATGCGCCAATTGCCGGCCGCGCGGGGTGCGCATGATCAGGCCTTGTTGGAGCAGAAACGGCTCGATGACCTCCTCAATAGCATCGCGCGGCTCAGAAAGGGCTGCGGCAATTGTTTCCACCCCGACGGGGCCACCATTATAATTTTCCGCCAGCAATTTCAGATACCTGCGGTCGGCGCCATCAAGGCCAAGGTTATCAACCCCCAGCCGCGTCAGCGCCATATCTGCGATTTCTTTGGTGACTTTGCCGTTGCCCTCAACAATCGCAAAATCCACCACGCGGCGCAGTAATCTGCCCGCCACACGCGGGGTTCCACGCGCACGGCGTGCAATTTCCATCGCGCCTTCCGGCGAGGCATCAGCCTTCATCAGGCGTGAGGCCCGCTCAACAATCAAAACCAATTCCGGCACATTATAAAATTCCAGCCGGGTGGGAATGCCGAACCTGTCACGCAAAGGCGTGGTCAACAGACCCAGCCGCGTAGTTGCCCCGATCAAAGTAAACGGCTGCAAGTCAATCCGCACCATGCGCGCGGCGGGGCCTTCGCCGATCACCAGATCAAGTTCAAAATCCTCCAGCGCCGGATACAGAATTTCCTCAACCGCGGGGTTCATGCGGTGGATTTCATCAATGAAAAGCACGTCGCGTTCATCGAGATTGGTCAGAATGGCGGCCAGATCACCGGCTTTGGCCAAAACCGGGCCGCTGGTCATGCGGAAATTAACCCCCAGTTCACGACTGACAATTTGGGCCAATGTGGTTTTCCCCAGCCCCGGCGGCCCATAAAATAACGTATGATCCATGGCTTGGCCACGCCGCTTGGCGCTCTCAATAAAAACCCGCAAATTGGCGCGCGCGTCCTGTTGGCCGATGAATTCATCCAGCACTTGCGGGCGCAAAGCACGATCATGATCTTGGGGCTGTTCCTCGGGGCGCAGGGTTTGGTCAGGTTCGGTCATGATAATCCCTGCCATGTGCTGTAAGGCAAATCAAAGCTTTTCCCCTGGAATAACTAATCTCTGAGCTGCGCGAACTAATATATCAGCACAAACTCCCTCCAAATCCTCAAGACTGTTCCCGTCTCGGCCGCGTTCCCACCTGAAATAGCTATATAGCTGACGGGCTTCATTTCGATCGCACTTTAGTATTTCTTGAATTGCTTGAACATCTAATACCAATGGGTTCCAAATTGTTTGGTCAGAAACTTCACTTTTTATGTGTTCTAAATGCTCCAGCGTCGTCTGCGAAAGCCTTAAACCGGTATTTGACGTTAATGGAGTAAGGTGCTGATCCAGCACTTCACCAATTTTCTCAAGTGCTCCAGTTGTTTTTTTCATATGTTCAACGATTTTTTCTCGCAAAAAATCAATTTCGGACGACACAAATGAAGACCCATCATGATTTAAAAGGTTGAAAACAATTTCCTCCTCGTAAATTTTACCAAACTTATCGCTAAACTTTACTGAAATGTAATTGTCTTGTTTTAGTATTTCATTCTTGAACAGCTCGAAAATTGACCCAAGGTTGTAGGAAAACTTTTCGCCAGAATTTAGGTTCGTGATGCCGTTCTTAAGTGCTGGTGCTTCCCACTTGAATATCCCCTTGAGCTTACTTGAAATATGAAAAGAAATATTGGTCAATCTATCTTTTGAAATATTCTCAACTACTAGTTCTGTAAAAACTTGCTTGCTAAACTCAATCCTTAGAGAAATTCTAGGTGCAGATACACGCCACCTGTTCCTTATGTCTTCAATTTCATAGTGTTCCATTGGCAATTTTTGGTATTGCCGTCGCGCATAGTATTTCAAGTCAGATGCTTGATGTGGGCCTATGTCGCTTAATGGAATAGCAACAACAAAACAAACACCTCCAGCCTTGTCCTCAATTTCAGTAATTTCAAGATTTGGAATGGGCGGAGATATCCGCGTATCTAATAATTGTTGCAGCCGTTCTGAATTGATTTTTTTATCTACCGTCCCTGCCACACTTGAGGCCTTTGAGCGTTCCTCACTCGTTTCATCTATACCAATTATCAATGTTCCGCCGCCACCATTTGCAAAAGCAGTGATTTCTTTTGAAAGATCATCAGCGGCTAATTTCAACTCTTTTTCAAATATTCGCGAAGATTTGAATTCTAAGAAAGAACCCTCTTCCGTTTGCTCTTCAACAAGCCGTTCTAATTCAGCAAAGTTCTTAAAGTGCAATATCGGCATCAAACCAACCCCTCAGTGAACAAAGAACACAGCTCATTTTCCATCCCGACCAAAGCAATATCGACTCCCGCCATATGACTAGTCATACTCACCCCTTCGGCGCCAATAACCGCAGCGCTGCACGAATAAGCTCACCCGCGTCGCCCTCACCCACCTGCGCAATCGCGCTGGCGGCGTCGCCTTGCCCATAGCCCAGATTGACCAAGGCCGACAGCGCATCGGCTTGTGCGTTATCTTCTGGGCTATCGTCCAGCACCTCAAAAGGTGCATCCGTCTGCGGTTCAGGTGCCGAGTTTTCATTTGGCAACACGGCCGCCCGTGTTGCCTTGCCACCCATGGCCATCATTTTAGCGGCTTTGTCTTTCAGCTCCAACACCACCCGTTGCGCCAATTTTGGCCCCACACCCGGCGCGGCCTTTATCGCCGCCTGATCGCCCAGCGTTATGGCGCGGCCAACCGCATCTGCGCCAAGCGTGCCCATAATAGCCAAGGCCGCTTTGGCCCCGACACCCTGCACAGAAACCAACAACCGATGCCATTCCCGTTCTCCAATTGTCGGAAAACCAAACAATTGCAAATTGTCCTCACGCACCAGCAATTCTGTAAACACAGCCACCGGCATGCCGATTTTTGGCATTCCCGCCAAGGTCAGGGAGGAGCAGAAAACCTCATAACCCACACCGCCTGTGTCAATCAGCACATAGCCTTCGCCGATATATTCTAACCGCCCTGAAATTTTACCAATCATGCGCTTGCCTTTGCAATTGCGGCGTCCAGCCGTCCGGCGAAACGTGCATGATGGGTGTGGCACAGCGCAATCGCCAGCGCATCCGACGCATCAGCATTGGCAATCAAAATGCCCGGAAGTTGCAGCCGCACCATATGTTCCACCTGTTTTTTATCAGCATGGCCCACGCCGACCACCACCTTTTTCACTGCATTTGGCGCATATTCCGCCACATCCAGCCCCGCCATTGCCGGCACCAACAAACAAATCCCGCGTGCTTGACCCAGCTTTAGCGTTCCCGCCGCATCTTTGTTCACAAATGTATTTTCCACAGCGGCTGTTTGGGGCTGATATTGCTGCATCACGGCTGTCAATTGATCGAATAACACCAGCAACCGCGTTGCCAGATCTCCGCTTCCTGAGGCGCAAACCCCGTTTGCCACATGGGTAATTTTACTGCCAACAGCATCCACGACCCCCCAGCCGGTGCGCCTTAACCCCGGATCTATCCCGATTACCCGCATATTATTTGCCTTTTCTTGCCCTGCATCCAGCCCTAGCACGAAACGTGAACAAACGCCAAGCATCCTTTGCGAAAGTGGCCTTTACTGGATTTTTAGATTTTAGCGTTATTGATATCACATGCAATGCTTCAATATCTATTCGCCGCTCTTGCGGTTGGTTTGGTTGCTGTTTTTATCGCTGACAACCACGGTATTCACTTGCCCAATTGCAATTGCCGATGACAGCGGGTGTTCAATCCTTGGTCAGCTATCAACCATTCAAGAGGGTGTTTTAGCAATCTCAGACGCTGACCCCGCACAGTTGAAAAACAGCGTCAACCATCTGATGCGAGCTCTTTGGGAAGAAAAGGTAGATCCAGTTTTTTTTGAACAAATCACCGATGACCCCAATTGGACAGACAGGTTTTTACAGGCGCATGGCCAGTTTTTATCGCTGTATATTTCCGGTCAATACTATCAGGCCAACAATTTGAAATACTCGGATGAATTTCGTGGTTTTGAAAACACTCTTGCGAATCTTAACGCTGCTTTCTACTGCTCTCCCGAAGGGGCCAGCGACGGCAATGATGCCCATGGGCAGATTGAGGAGCATCGCGACTCACAATCTGGTGACTCGTGGTTATTGCGCGCAATGCAGCAGATCAAATCGAGCATTAAACAGCTTTTGATCAGCCAAAAATTTATCCTCCTGCCGGTAATACTGTTATTATCAGTCGGAATAGCCGTGTGGAGCATGATCCGGTATGATGAATTCCGGCGCAATTGCAGACGCCGGTTTTTCTGTGAAATTGATGCAACAATCCGGTTTGGACGCGGCAAATCAACGGTTTGCCTCAAAGCACAGATTACCGACATATCGCGAAGCGGCGCCGGTATTATGGTTGACGGCACCGTTCCTGAAGGGGTCGCTTTTTGTATCAAGTGTATTCATTTCGACCACAAAATGCGGGCGGTGTATGCGAGCGATGACCACATTGGCGCAAAATTCACCAAGCGGCTAAAATCCAATCACGAGAACAA
>CAZSSS010000036.1:2477-10208 GCA_964609255.1 uncultured Rhodobacterales bacterium | reverse complement strand
TAACGAAGAATATGTTTCTCATGCGATCCATCAGGATCAAATTGTAACAATCCCGCCAAATTGCACCGTTTTTGCCTCGTCAGATTTTTGCGATTTTGCCGCAATATCCTATGGCAATACCGATAAACCACACGCGATCACACTTCAGTCGCATCCTGAAATGTCGGCTGACTTTGTTGCTGACATAGGCAAGGAACGCCTATTAGACGTGGTGCCAACCAATGTTTTAACGTCAGGCCTTGCAGCGCTTGGAACCGATGTAAATAACGCAAGTTGGGGTGCGGCATTCGCCACATATTTTCAACGCTATGCTAAAAATACCCTGTAATCTAAACTCGGGCAGAAACCCGGGTGATTTCTTCCTTCAGCCTCAGTTTTTCTTTTTTCAATTCACCAATTTCAAGACCATCAATTCCTGGACTGCGTTGATCTGATTCGATCTTTTGCGACAGCATTTGATGTTTTTTCTGCAACTCAGTCAGTCGAGAATTCAAGTTCATTGGCGTGCTCCTTTTTTGCTTCCTCAGTTATATGAAATAGTTCACCACAATAAATTCAACCTGTCACCATTTTTTTCCGGCGGGTTTTAGCCAACTTGCAACGCATCCCCCCTGCGCAGAATTCCCGCGGCAAGGTCGGAATATCGATCTGTTTCATCGCCGTGCTGCGCGCCGTGATGAACAACAAAAGGGGCAAGCAACACCATCGGTCCACGGCTTGCTTTTCGAGCCTGAACAATGACCCGGCCAGCGGGCCTGCCTTGTCGGGCCGAAACCGGCAACACTTTAATATCGCCCGCGTGTTTTGAAATTTCCGCAATAATTTCAGGAAGCGCCTCAGCGCGGTGAATCAACGTCAGAATTCCTTTGGGTTTAAGGCGACGCAAAGCGACCTCAACCCAGTCCTTTGTTGTGTTTTGCCCGCCCAAATGTGCAATTCTTCGGCCCATATCTTGTGGCGCAGTATTGGCGTGCGGCGCAAAAAATGGAGGGTTTGCCATCACATGATCAAAATTCAACGCTTTTAATTCGGTTGGCATATTGCCAAAATCACCGTTGAAAACAATTGCCTGAATTTTATTTTTCCGGAAATTCTGATTGGCAAGCTCTGCATAATTATTTTGAATTTCCACGCCATACGCCCGCAAACCCGGCACACGAAAACACAGGCTGCCCAAGGCAACCCCCGCGCCGCAGCCCAGTTCCAACACCGATTGTCCAGCCTTTGCCGGAATAGATGCTGCCAAAAACATCGCGTCTGTTGCTGCTCTATACCCTTGTTTTGGTTGATAAAACTGCATTTTTCCGTCCAAAAACTGGTCTTGGCTTAAGTTATCTTTGTCAAAATTCATTCCGAAATTCCGCTATCAATATCATTTTGACGCAAAACCGATGCGGCAACAAAATAATCAGAATCACCCACCATCAAGCGTTGGGGCAGCACGCCGATGGAGCCTTCCAAAACCGACATATATTGATCGAGCACAAAAAATCTGATGCCCTCAGCCTTAAGAAGGGCCGTCGCAAAAGCAATTTGTGTTGGATCATTTGTTCGCAAAATCTCTTTCATTCGGATAGAATATCGGGCAAATAAGACGGCGTCGAGCACACAAACATACTTTGAGGCAAACAATGGCAAAACCCGGCCCAATTGAGCGATTACAATCTGAATTGGCGGATGAAATGACCGCGGTCAACGCGCTGATTCGCGCCCGAATGGCCAGCAAACATGCGCCGCGAATTCCCGAAGTAACCGCCCATTTGGTTGACGCGGGCGGTAAACGCCTGCGCCCATTGCTGACTTTGGCTGCGGCCAAAATTTGCGGGTATACAGGGGAGCATCATCTGAAACTGGCGGCGACGGTTGAATTTATCCACACCGCAACATTGCTGCATGACGACGTCGTAGACGAGAGCGACCGGCGCCGTGGACGCCCCACCGCCAACCTGCTTTGGGATAACAAATCCAGTGTTTTGGTGGGCGATTATCTGTTTTCTCGTTCATTCCAGTTGATGGTTGAAACCGACAATTTGCGTGTGTTGGATATCCTCGCCAATGCCTCTGCTGTTATTGCTGAGGGCGAAGTTTTGCAGCTTAGCGTGGCGCAGGATCTTCGCACCTCCGAAGCTACTTATCTTCAGGTCATCCGGGGTAAAACTGCTGCATTATTTGCAGCGGCAACCGAAGTGGGCGCGGTGATCGCTGGGGCGAGCGACACATATATTGCTGGCCTGCGCGGGTATGGCGATGCCCTCGGGATTAGCTTTCAAATGGTTGATGACTTGTTGGATTATGGCGGCGCAAGCACCCTTTTGGGCAAGAATATCGGTGATGATTTTCGAGAGCGAAAACTGACTTTGCCTGTTATTCTGGCCGTTGCCAAAGCAACCACATCTGAACATGATTTTTGGAAAAAAACCATCGAAAAAGGCGTTCAAACTGATGGTGATCTGGAAACAGCGATGGAAATAATGCACCATCACGGCACATTAAACGAGACAAAAGAAAAGGCAATCGGCTGGGCAAAAAAAGCAAAGTCATCGCTGAATGTATTGCCCAAAAGCCCCCTTAGATCAGTGTTGGAAGATGTCGCAGATTTTGTTGTGTCCCGCGTCGTTTAGCGTTAAACCAACCCAGCAACCACCCACCATTCGGGGTTATCTTCAATAATTGATTGCGCGGCCTGTCCCGCCTGATTCTGGGTTTCAAACAACCCAAAACACGTGGCACCGGACCCTGACATTCGCGCCAATTTGCAGCCCGTTCGTTTTTGTAATGTGTTGATAACGCTTGCTGTTTCTGGAACCAACTCAAAAGCAGCATGTTGCATATCATTGCGCTGCCTCCCCAAAAAATCGAAAAATTCCGCTGGTGTTTCGAACCTTGAAAACGGGTCGATCTTTGGGTTGTCTTTGCTTTTCAGGCCGTTAAAAATTTCGCTGGTTGGCACAGCAATACCACAATTCACCAAGACAATTGAAAATTCCGGCAGTGAAATAATCGGTTCTAAAACTTCGCCGACACCCTGCATATGTTGCGCGATATCAGACATGCACACAGGGACATCCGCCCCTAGTGATAGAATACTGGCGACGTTGGGCAGGGGGATATCCCACAATTTTGCGAATAATTTCACGGCCGTTGCAGCATCGCTTGAACCGCCACCAATTCCAGCGGCATGGGGTAGGTTTTTTGTCAATTTAATGCGCGCACCCTGCCTATTTGGCATCAATTGGGCTGCACGAATAATTGAATTTTCTTCAACAGGCACGCCAGCGGCAAACGGTCCGTCGATCGACAGGCTCAGGTCTCGCGCGGGGGTGATTTCAAGCAGATCGCCAATTTTTGGAAAAACGACAATGCTGTCCAGATTATGGTATCCGTCCGGGCGCTGGCCGGTAATGTGCAAGCAAAGGTTAATTTTTGCCCGCGCCATAGCCATAAGTTTAATTGGTGCTGTCATCGCTTTCGGCCCTTAGAACTTGATCCAGACCATCGGCCAATTTGGCGCGAATACGTTCGGCATCATTGTCTGCGGGGGAAAATGACAAGGCGCGCCGCCACTGAAACCGCGCCTCGCGATCCCGGCCTACCATCCATAAAACATCGCCCAAATGGTCATTTACAACCGGATCAACCGGCAAAAGTGACACGGCATTTTCCATGACGGGAACCGCTTCCTCAAACCGGCCAAGGCGATAGTATATCCAGCCAAGTGAATCCGCGATATAACCGCTGTCAGGTTGAACCGATACCGCGGTTTCGATCATTGTTAACGCTTCATCCAGCTTTTCGCCCCGTTCAACCAATGAATATCCCAAATAATTCAGCACGTCGGGCTGATCAGGGTTCAATGCCAGTGCCTGACGAAAATTCCAATCCGCCACTGGCCAGTCTTTCACGCGGTGTGCGGCAATACCGCGCGTATAATAAAGCCGCCACGCCCCCGGCAAATCGGGGTCTGGCAACAGATCAATAGCTTTTGCATAGGCGTCAGCGGCCGCGTCAAAACGCGATTCACGCCGCAGCACATCCCCAAGTGCGCGCCATGCCGTCAAGTCATCACTTTGATTTTCAACAAGCATTTCAAGGACAATAACGGCTTCGTCCGGGTTGCCGCTCCGCTGGAGCGCGCTTGCGTGACCAATGGCGGCATTCACTGCAAACGGGTCGTCATTGCCAATTTTGGCATAGGCATCAACCGCCAGATCATATTGATCTTGGGTGGTTAAAATTTCTGCGATCAGTAATAATGCTTCGGTATTATTGGCCTGATTTAATTGTGCAAGCCGGGCAAAAAATAAGGCAAGCCGGGGCGAATTATCGCCGTTCAGCGCATCAGCAAGCACAAGAAATGTTTCCGAGACCGCGTCAGACGGCCCAAGAACCCATGTAAATTCAACAGGTTGCCCATTGCTCAGCGCTAATCTAAGGCTGTCTGCCTCTCGGTCGGCAACCGTTTGTCCTGCACCTTGCATCATCAGATCAAGGGCCGCATCGCGCTGGCCAAGCACCGCCAGTATTTCCGCATGTGCCAAAATACTGCCACGGTTTACATAGGCGTCTCCGGCTGCCAGAATTTGTTCTGCTGCGGGGAAATCACCCGCCAGCGCCAGTGCCAACGCGTTGTGATAATTGGAAAAAGAATTTATCGCACCATTTTCACCGTGTCTGGAGAAATGCGCCGTTGCCGCGTCAATATCACCTTGCGCCGCCAATACCCAACCCGCAACCAGTGCTTTTATCAAGGGATTTACCTCAAACCGATCATCTGCCAGCAATGCCAATGTTGTTGGGTAATCTGCCTCAGCAAATGCTTGAGCAACCAGCAGGGTTTGGCCATAACCATCTGTAAAACCGGCATCCGACATTTTTTGTGCAACCAAAACAGCGGCGTCAAGGTCACCAGCGGCAACCATGGCCACCATCGCCCCTTGCATAATAAACCCGTTTTCGGGGTCTTCAACCATTGCAAGGCTATAATAATGCGCGGCCTCCGCGTAATCATTGGCTCTGTTTGCGGATTTTGCCGCCAAGTATGGCCCAGAAATTCCTTGGGCAAAAAGCGCCCCGGCCAAAGTGCAGCCAATTGTTAAGCTTGTAAAAAATCTCTTTTTCAAAATACTGCTCCGGATATGGTTATGGCAAGGCTAGTCGCCGCGCGGCTTTGATGCAATCACAACGACGTGCCAAAACCCGCAAATTTGGTAAAATACCGGTTACATATTGGGATAATTAGGCCCTTCGCCGCCCTGCGGCACTGCCCATGTAATATTTTGGCTAGGATCTTTGATGTCACAGGTTTTGCAATGCACACAGTTTTGCGCATTGATCTGAAACCGAGGGTTGCCCCCGTCATCATCACGCAAAATCTCATATACTCCTGCCGGGCAATAACGCTGCGCTGGCTCTGCATATAGCGGTAAATTTACGTTAATTGGCACCGAAGGATCTGCCAGTTGCAAATGGCATGGCTGTTCTTCTGCGTGGTTGGTTGCGGAAAAACTTACGTTTGTCAGCCGGTCAAAGCTTAGCTTTCCGTCAGCGCGTGGATAATCGATCAAAGCGTATTCATCAGCCTTTCCAGTGCTGGCCGCATCTGTTTTTCCGTGCTTTAGCGTGCCCAGAATATTGACCCCGAAAATATTCGCAATCCACATATCCAGCCCGCCGAGCGTCAGCCCACCAAGCGGCCCAAACTTGCTGTTCAGCGGCGCAACATTGCGCACCCGCTTTAGGTCTTTGCCAATCGGGCCGCTGCGCAATTCCGCGTCGTAATCATCCAACGCATCACCAAACCGCCCCGCCGCAATGGCCCGCGCCGCCGCATCCGCCGCCGCAATCCCCGAGAGCATGGCATTATGATTGCCCTTAATGCGCGGTAAATTCACCAAACCGGCAGAACATCCCAGCAAAGCCCCCCCCGGAAATGCCGATTTAGGAATCGACTGAAACCCGCCTTTGGTCACGGCACGCGCGCCATAAGCCACACGTTTGCCGCCCTGCAATGTCTCTGCGATCATTGGATGATGTTTCCAACGCTGAAATTCGTTATAGGGCGATAAATGCGGGTTTTTGTAATTGAGATCAACAATATAGCCCACATAAACCTGATTGTTTTCAAGGTGATACATGAACGACCCGCCGCCGTTTTTCCAGCCCAGCGGCCAGCCCATTGTGTGGGTTACCTCCCCCAAACGGTGGTTTTCGGGTTTGACCTCCCAGATTTCTTTCATGCCGAGACCAAATTTTGGCACATCGCACGCCGCATCCAGCGCGTATTTTGCGATCACTTGTTTTGATAATGACCCGCGCACACCCTCGGATAAAAACACGTATTTGCCGTATAAAACCATGCCCGGTTCATATCCGCTGCCCTTGGTGCCGTCGGGGTTAATGCCAAATTCGCCAGCAACCACGCCGCGCAGTTCATTGTTTTCACCAAATACCAGTTCCGAACACGCCATTCCGGGGAATATTTCCACGCCCAGCGCTTCGGCCTGTTCAGCCATCCAGCGGCAGATATTCCCCATAGAAACAATATAACTACCGTGATTATTCATCAGCGGTGGCATCAGAAAATTCGGGATTCGAATACCGCCACCCTGCCCCAAAATCAGGAATTTATCCTTTTTGACCTCGGTTTTTATCGGCGCGCCGCGCGCCGCCCAATCGGGGATCAATTTATCCAGACCACAGGTATCCAGCACCGCGCCCGATAAAATATGCGCGCCAACCTCAGAGCCTTTTTCAAGCACAACCACGTTTAAATCCGCATTGATTTGCTTAAGGCGTATTGCCGCCGAAAGCCCCGCCGGCCCCGCGCCAACAATAACAACATCATACTCCATCGATTCACGTTCAATTTCAGCCATATCACATTCCTTTTTGGATGAACCTAGGTCATGGAATATATTGCAACGAACCACGGCGGCGTCAACAAAAGTCTGATAACATTAACCTAAGGGAATTAGCTGGCCGATTTATCCACTTTATACGGCAGGCCAATTTTTGTTGCCCAACAGGCCAATACCGCCGCAATCGCAACATATCCATCAACAGCATAATGCCACCCAGAATACACCGACAGGAAAAGAATAGCTAAACAATATATCCAAAGAACTACGCCAATGGCCCAATGTCTTTCACCACCATAAAGCGCAAACATCGTGGCCATGCCAACGTGAACGCTCGGGAATGCTGATATGCCAGAGCCAAACCTTTGCTGGCCTTCCGGTAAATATTCCCACAATTGCTCTTGAATATAAAACAATATTCTCCGGTCAAAGCCGGATTGTTTAAAGGACTCATGAAGTTCCGCAAAATAAGTCGAATCTAGGTATCGGTCGAAATAGACCGGCCCGACGGAAAGGCCGAGCATCGCAAAAATATTCCCAAGAACAAAAAAGACAAAAATATAGATCAGCAAAAACCTAGATACGCGCCCAGCATTACGATCGGTTAAAGCCAAAACAAGTGTAAATAAGAATGCAGGGTAAATCCAAAAAAAGAAATAAACATAATCAACAGCCCTATTGTTAATTATGCCAGAAAATTTATGCGTAAACCGCCACGGATCAGTGCCAAAATGAATGGCCTTATCAAGGTTCATTAAAAAATTATCCGCGAAAAATGGCACAACCAAAGGCATCGTCGTTTTGACAATCGAAAAGGAGTATGAAAGCGCTAATCCGCCGATAAAAAGTAAAAAAGCAGTCTTCACAAAGTCGA
>CAZSSS010000036.1:0-2467 GCA_964609255.1 uncultured Rhodobacterales bacterium | reverse complement strand
TTAACCCGCCGCCACGCAAGGGTTATCAAAACGATCAGCGTTGCCATGAGCCATTTTGTTGAAAGAACCGTTCGAACAAATCCAACAGGCCGATCCAAGCGCTCATTGATAAATGCAACCGGATGCTCGCGAAAAAGAAATGTTACCAAAATTGCAAAAGCTACATAAATAAACGCCGATACAAAAAAAGTCCGAGCTAAATTAACCATCAGTTATATCCAAAAAAAATTCTTGCTAAAATCTTACCCGTAAAGTTTACCAAGGCCTAATTCAAGTCTATAAATTCGGTTTCGGCAGGTTCGAGCCTGCATGACCAAGTTTGGCTTGCTCAAACAGTGCAGGCAAAATATGGTAAATCAAATGCGCCACCGGGAAAAACGGCTGGCCGAGGTTTAGGAGTAGAAAACGTGGAAAAAATTCCGCTAACGGCAGGCGGTTATGCCAAACTGGATTCTGAATTGAAGGTTTTGAAATCTGAGCGGCGCCCGTCCGTTATTCGCGCCATCGCAGAGGCACGCGCCCATGGTGATTTGTCCGAAAACGCCGAATACCATGCCGCGCGTGAGGAACAAAGCCATATTGAGGGTCGCGTCAAAGAGCTGGAGGCGGTGCTAAGTCAGGCTGACGTAATTGACGTTGCGGCCCTTTCGGGAACCATTAAATTCGGTGCCACAATAGAACTGATTGACGAGGATACCGACGCGCAAAAAACCTTTCAAATTGTTGGTGAACAGGAAGCAAATATTGACAAAGGATTGCTGAATCTCAAATCGCCTTTGGCGCGATCACTAATCGGCAAAGAAGAAGGCGACAGCGTGGAGGTTCGCACCCCCGGTGGTGTGCGATCTTATGAAATTCTAAAGGTGAAATTCATCTAGGGGGAAACGTGCAAAACCCATTTGGCAGTAATTTGGGACCAAGTGCACTTGAAGGTCGCGAAACATTTTTCGCGACAATATTCAGTGCCGTCTGGTTGGTTGGAATATGCGCCTATGCCGCTGGTTTCTTTGGGGTATTTGGTGGAATAGATGAGCCTCGGGGGGCAGTATTTCTTGAAATAATGCTGTTTATTCTGGGGGCCATTGTTCCGATTGGCCTGATCTGGACCGGCGTTATGTTGCTGCGGCGCAGTGCTGAAATTCAGCGTGACGCCCGAGACCTGAATACCGCCTTGCGGAAATTTCAGGTAGACCCCATGAACAGCCGCACCGCGCGGATCAAACCTGCGGGTTCCGACAGTGGTCTGGCAGATACCCGCGCAAAACTTGATGCGTTGCAAGCCCAGATGGCGCATGTGGAAACCGCGCTTGTGGCCTTGCTTCAGGCGCAGGTCGCGGTTACCGAAAAGGGTGCGGTTTCAACCAACCCAACCGGCCCCATAAGTGATGAAACCAAACAAGACCCCAATCAAGGAAACCTGCCGCTTGGCGCGCGCGAAACAGGCGTGCAAGCACCGCCCGACTGGGATGAAATGATCCACGCGTTGAATTTTCCGACCGATGAAAAAGACAAAGACGGCTTTCGGGCGCTTCGGATTGCCATGCGGCACCGCAACACATCGCAATGTATTCGCGCTGCTGAGGACATCATGAATTTGATGGCTCAGGATGGTATTTATACCGATGATCTGACACCAGAAATCGCGCCCGCCGCATTATGGCGCAAGTTTTCAGAAGGCGCGCGCGGCGAGGAAGTTGCCGCCATTGGCGGGATCCATGACGTTACATCCATTGCTTTGATACGCGGGCGCATGCGCTCTGATCAAATATTCCGCGATGCCGCGCTGCATTTCCAACGCCGATTTGACATCGTTTTGGGTGAGTTTTGCAAACAAGGCACCGATGCACATATAGAAGCCTTGGCAAATACCCGAACCGCCCGCACATTCATGTTGCTTGGTCGTGTCAGCGGCATGTTCGGCTAAAGCCCAAATGCTGAAAACGGATAATACCGCACCGGGTCCCCTTGGCAAAGGTCGCGCGATTCGTCCAATAGTTCCACCAGCCCGTCCGCCCAAGACAGGCTCGAAATCCTACCGGAACCTTCCGAACCAAATTTCTCGATGCGGCCATCATCGGCAAGCCGCGCCCGCAGGTATTCTCGCCTGCCGGGTTTTTTGGATAATGAAAATGCTGCTGGTAACATCTGTGGTTTTGGGGCCTGCCAAGGAAGGCCCTGCATTCGAAGCAATGTCGGGCGCGCGAATATCAAGGCTGTAACAAAGGCTGCAACCGGGTTACCGGGCAGCCCGAAAACCGGAACGCCCGACCACATCCCAAGCGCCAGCGGGCGACCGGGTTTAATGGCAATTCGCCACAGGTTCAGGCTGCCGCTTTGTTTTAGCACCGCCGCCATATGATCCTCATCGCCCGCCGAGGCCCCACCAGAAGTCAGGATCGCATCGCAGATTTTAGAGCCCGCGTCCAAGGCTGATTTCACTGCCTGCATGCTGTCTGCGGCCTTGCCA
>CAZSSS010000035.1:0-10383 GCA_964609255.1 uncultured Rhodobacterales bacterium | reverse complement strand
GAGGGCAGCATGCCCAGCGAACCTGTCAACATGGCTGCGCAATCCGACAGGATGTCACCAAACAGGTTATCCGTGACAATCACGTCAAACTGTTTGGGCCAGCGCACCAGTTGCATGGCGCCGTTATCGGCATACATGTGCGACAGCTCAACATCGGGATATTCATTTTGATGAACCCAAGTGACTTCTTCGCGCCATAAAATGCCGCTTTCCATCACGTTGGCCTTTTCCATTGAGCAAACTTTGTTACTGCGTTTTCGCGCCAATTCAAAAGCCGCGCGCGCCACGCGGCGGATTTCATTTGTTGTGTAACGCTGGGTATTAATCCCCACCCGCTGGCCATCGGGAAGGTCGGAAATACCGCGCGGTTCGCCAAAATATGACCCAGAGGTCAGTTCCCGCACGATCATAATATCAAGCCCGGCAACCACGTTCTTTTTCAACGACGAGAAATCGGCCAATGCGTCAAAACACTGGGCCGGGCGCAAATTTGCGAACAGGTCCATTTCTTTTCGAAGGCGCAGCAGGCCGCGTTCGGGTTTAACGCTGAAATCAAGGTCGTCATAGGCAGGGCCGCCCACCGCACCCAACAGCACGGCGTCAACTTCTTGTGCATGTGCCATGGTGGCGTCGGTCAGGGGTGTGCCATGGGCATCATAGGCAGCACCTCCAACCAGATCTTCTGACAAATCAAAATTCAGGCCGCGATTATCGCCAAACCAGCCAATAATTTTGCGGACTTCCGCCATGACCTCAGGGCCGATCCCGTCGCCGGGAAGAATAAGAATAGAAGGGTTTGCCATGTTGTTTTTCCTGATTATTTAGTTACCAAAAGCGGTATAACGTTCCGCGCAAAGGGTCAAGCATCTGTAAGTTTGGCGATTGATTCTGCCAATATATCAAAGACCCGCCGGATGCGTGCGGTGTTGCGCAATGCTTGATGTGCGACCAGCCAAACCGGTATGTTGTCAATCGGTATATCCGGCAAGACCTGAACCATTTCCGGGTCATTTTGCCCAATTACTGATTGCGCAACCCCAATACCGCAGCCCGCGCACACAAGTTCCCAGTAAATGGCCTGTTGATCACATCTTACCGTGAATCTGTGGCGATCAACCTGAACCCCAACGGCGCGCATTCCGTCAATTATCAGCGTGCTGCTGTCAAATCCGACAAAATCGTGCTTGCCAAGATCAAGAGGTCCGGTCGGCGTGCCGTTTTGCTGTAAATAATCCCGATGGGCAAAAAGCCCCGTGGTAAATTCGCCAAGTTTTTTGGCAATCACGTCGTTTTGCGTAGGCTGATACATGCGAACGGCGATGTCTGCCTCGCGGAACAGCAAATTGTCCGATGTGTCGCTGGGGGCCAGTTCAATTTCGATATCCGGCTCTGCTTTGCGGATTTTCGCGATGATTTTGGGCATGTGATAATGTGAAAAAATAACCGAGGCGGCAATGCGCACCACCCCATTCAGGGTTTGCACCTGTCCTGCCGCTGCCAATGATAATTGCGCGGCTGCTTGGCGCATATTTTGCGCGTGGGCCAGCAACCGCACCCCCGCCTTGTTCAGCACAAACCCGCGTGGCTGCCTGTCAAACAGGCTTATGCCAAGCCCGTGTTCAATCGCTTTGATTTGCCGCCCCAAAGTTGGCTGGCTTTGCCCGATTTTTCGGGATGCCGCTGACAAAGAACCGGTTTCTGCTACTGCAAGAAATGCCTGCACCAGCGACCAGTTAAGATGATCCAAACCTTGTTCCATTCATAAATGAATACCACATCGGCAATTTTGTGCAATGTCCATTCGCCAATGACTTGTTAAATATGCAATAGAAAAGGAGAAGATCATGACAAATACTGCATTGATATTAGGCGCAACAGGCAAATTCGGCGGGCATTGTGCGCGGGCATTTGAAACCGCGGGCTGGCAGGTTAAGCGGTTCCGGCGCGATACTCAGAATATGAATGATGCCGCGCGGGGTGTTGACGTGATTGTCAACGGGCTGAACCCGCCCAATTACAAGAATTGGGCAACCGTGCTGCCCGCAATAACCACCCAAGTTATCAGCGCAGCAAAGGCAAGCGGCGCTACAATCTTGCAGCCGGGGAATGTCTATAATTTTGGCAAGCAATCTGGCCCTTGGGGTGTTTCAACACCCCACGTGACCCATACAGTCAAAGGCCAGATTCGTATTGATATAGAAACCAAACTGCGAAAGGCTGCTGAAACAATGGGGGTTCAAACCATTATTCTACGCGCCGGGGACTTTATCGACGATACCAATAGCGGCAACTGGTTTGATATTTCATTGACAGCCAAATTGCAAAAAAACCAGTTCGGCCATCCGGGCAATATGAATATTGACCATGCTTGGGCCTTTTTGCCTGATTTGGCACGGGCGGCGGTTTTGCTCGCAGAAAATCGCGCTGCGCTTGCCATGTTTGAGGATGTCCCCTTTGCCGGGCATAACCTGACCGGCACCGCCATCATGAAAGGGTTTGAACAGATTTTGGGCCAAACATTAACGCATAAGCCATTTCCATGGCAGCTTATTCGGTTGGCCTCACCGTTTTGGAGCCTCGGGAAAGAATTGCTTGAGATGCGGTATCTTTGGGAAACCCCACACAGTCTGGATAATACCCGCCTAAGGGCGCTGTTACCGGATTTTGAAATCACCGATACGCAGGAAATGCTTGCAGCGTCTATTCGTTGGAAAATGGCCCAATTGCCCGGCAATGCGGCCTTGGTGATGACGTGAATATCACGGTAACGTGATATCAACCCAAACCAGCCGATGCGCTGTTTCCGCAGCTTCCAAAAGCTGAAAACCCGGTTGATCAGGGGTTGGCCAGAACACGCCAGCCCCAAAAACGCGCAGTTGTTGTGAGGGCAGCACATAATCAACGCGCAAATTACCGATCGTTTCGTCGGCCCAATCAACAGTATCCAAAAAGGCATTTCCTGTTTGGAGATCATTAGCCCCGGCTTGCGATTGCGCCGCAGTGTTGGCACCAACGCTTTCGGGCATGGGGTCAACCAGCATGGGATGGGCCAATAATGCATCAAGCGCGATACCGATGCTTTCACCATCTTCGGGGTCGGCGTTCAGGTCAGCCAGAATAACAAACCGATCCCCCGAATACGGTTCATCTGACCCTGCGTCATCACCAAGGTTCGCGCCGTTTAAATAGTCCAGCCAAAATTGTATCTCGGCATCATTTCGCAACCCGTTGCGATTTTCCGGGCCATCAAAAACCGGCGGGGTTGGGTGCGAGGCCAGAATCCGGAGATTTCCCATATCTGGTAGATTAATCAAAATATCCCAATGGCTTTGGGAGGAAAGACGCAAGGAATTCCAAATGCCCGTGTCAAAATATGCCGTCCCGTCCGGGTTTTGAGGCGCAACGGCGGTGGGCAGCTTCTGCCACAGGAAATGATCAAAGCTGCGGGACAAATCGTAATCAATCGGAAATTTTGACAATAAAACCATACTGCCATTACCCTCAAACCGGCCAAACCCCCAATTATCCTGCCAGTCCCCTTGATGGTCATTGCCGTTCAGGTCCAACCCCGAGGGCAAACCAGCGTTGCCGCCAGTTGCAAACGCATAATCAAACCGCCCTGCTGACTGGTCCGCCAACAGCGATTGCAACGCTCCTAGGGCGATATTTCTGTAATCATTGTCAAAATCGGTTAATAATAGAATATCCGGCGAAACCTGCGCGATGATCTGGGCTATCGCCAGTATATCCGGATCACGATCCTGAATATCCTTCAGCAATAACCCCGGCCCATCACGGCCCAGCCCAACATTATACGTTGCAACGCGCAGGGTTTCTTGCGCAGTTGCGCCCGACAGAAAAAAGCAGAAGAAAAACGTAAGCGCCCGAGAAATCACGGATTTTTAAGGGCTTTTCCGAGAATACGGCTTACTTTTGTGATGCTCAGGCCTCGGGTTACCATTAACGCTGGCAAAAATGCCCAAAGCGCAACAACCCAGACAAGGGAATGGTAATTTTCAAAAAGCCCGGTGCCAAGTATTTCAACCACATAAGGGAACCCGTATGGGATGCCATAAAGCAACCCAATTCCCAGAACGATATTGATGAACGCATCGCGCTTCATCCGTTTTTCGGCTTGTGAAACCGAAGAAGGTGAAAAAGTCGGCAGATTGACCCATAAATTGAAATCCGCGCGTTCGGTGGGCCAACCAAAGACCCAGAGAACCACGCTCAGCCCGATCGTTAACCCCGCCGCTACGATAAAGCTTACAGAAAATAGCTGGGTCATCAGCTCTGGCGATGTTGTCAGCGGCACAAGGGCTGTTTTTGCAACGGCCATTTCAACAGGGCTATAGGGAAAAGCGTCGTAACCAACGGCCAAATCCGCCAATTCCAGTATTTGCGGAAATTCTTGCAGCGATGCACGGCATAAAAGGCTTAGCGCCACAACTTGTGCTGCGATAATCGCAATCCGAAACCGGTTATAGGGTGGCGCAAAACGAAAATCGACAAAACCGGGCGTTTTTCCGGCATATTCAAACAGCGTAAAGCCAGCGACAATCGCGGCAATAATCAGGGCCATCTCCTGCGTAGTTTTACCGATGTCAGGCAATATAAATGCCGGTGTGATAACGATCAAGACCACAATGAGCGCGCGAATAAATGCGCCAACGAATCGTTTCATGGCTCAGCCCCTGTTTATTTCTGCCCTTGACGGGCCTTAAATCCAAGGCGCCGAGACTGCATGCTTTGCCTCAAACGCATCAATTGCGTCGGCTTTTTGCATTGTCAGTCCAATGTCGTCCAACCCGTTTATCAGGCAATGCTTTTTAAAGGCATCTACCTCAAAATTGATCGAACCACCATCTGGCCCCGTTATCGTCTGGTTTTCCAGATCAACACTTAATACTGCATTTGCCCCGCGATTGGCATCATCCATTAACTTGTCCACGTCGCTTTGTGGCAAAATAATTGGCAGAATACCATTCTTGAAGCAGTTATTAAAAAATATATCTGCGAAACTCGTGGATATTACTACACGAATTCCAAAGTCGAGCAAGGCCCAAGGCGCGTGTTCGCGCGATGAACCACAACCAAAGTTGTCCCCAGCCACCAGAATCTGCGATTCGCGGTATGCTGGCTTGTTCAAAACAAAATCCGCGATCTCCTCTCCGGCATCATCAAACCGCATTTCGTCAAACAAATTCTTACCAAGGCCCGAGCGTTTGATGGTTTTCAAAAACAGTTTCGGGATGATCATATCGGTATCGACATTCACAAGCGGCATAGGCGCGGCAACGCCGGTTATTTTATCAAATTTTTCCATGGGTTCGCTCCTTACAATTCACGCACATCGGTCAAATGACCTGTCAAAGCAGCGGCCGCTGCCATTGCGGGGCTGACCAAATGCGTTAACCCGCCGCGGCCTTGGCGGCCCTCAAAATTGCGGTTTGTCGTGGCAGCGCAGCGTTCGCCGGGTTGCAATTTGTCGGGGTTCATCGCCAGACACATCGAACAGCCCGCAAGCCGCCATTCAAAACCCGCGTCGCTTAGAATTTGCGCAATGCCTTCTTCCTCGGCCTGCAATCGCACAAGGCCCGATCCTGGCACCGCGATGGCACGCATGCCGGATTTGATCTTTTTGCCCTCGACAATGCGGGCGACCTCGCGGAAATCCTCAATGCGGCCATTGGTGCAGGAGCCAACAAAAACCGTATCAACCGAAATATCGGTCAGTTTTTGCCCCGGTGTCAGTTTCATATATTCGAGCGAGCGTTTGACCGCGTCAACCTTACCCCCCTCAAATTCATCAGGATGCGGCACAATTCCGGTGATCGGCAGCACGTCTTCGGGCGAGGTGCCCCATGTCACAAGCGGCGCGATATCCTCAGCCTTAAGGGTCAGCACCATGTCAAAATGCGCATTTTCATCGGTAAACAGAGTTTTCCAATACGCCAGCGCCATTTCCCACTCAGCACCTTTTGGCGCATGCGGGCGGCCCATTACGTAATCATATGTTTTTTGGTCCGGCGCAATCAGCCCGGCGCGCGCGCCGCCCTCAATCGCCATGTTACACACGGTCATGCGGCCTTCCATCGACAAATCCCGAATGGCCTCACCGCAATATTCAATCACGTAACCCGTGCCACCAGCCGTGCCGGTTTCACCGATCACCGCCATGGTGATATCCTTGGCGGTCACGCCCGAGGCCAGTTTTCCAGTGATCTCCACCTTCATATTTTTGGATTTTTGCTGGATCAGGGTTTGGGTGGCCAACACATGTTCGACCTCGGATGTGCCAATGCCATGCGCCAACGCGCCAAACGCGCCGTGGGTTGCGGTGTGGCTGTCGCCGCACACAATCGTCATGCCGGGCAGGGTCCAGCCTTGTTCAGGACCAATGATATGCACAACACCTTGGCGAATATCGTTCACGGGGTAATAATGCACGCCAAAATCTCGGGCATTTTTGTCGAGCGCCTCAAGTTGAATGCGCGATTCCTCGTTCTTAACAATGCCGTCAACGCGGTCCAGCGTGGTGGGCACGTTATGATCCGGCACCGCGATGGTTTTTTCCGGCGCGCGGACCTTGCGGCCAGAACTGCGCAAGCCTTCAAAAGCTTGCGGGCTGGTGACTTCGTGAACCAGATGGCGATCAATATACAAAAGACTGGTGCCGTCGGTGTCCTCAGACACCACATGGGCGTCCCAGATTTTGTCATACAAGGTTTGTGCGGTCATGATATTCTCAATATTATTGGAAAAATTACGGGTGAGCGGATTAGCCTAGCCAAGCAGCGTCAACGCAACCTCATGAAACCGCCAAGGCAGGCGGTTATGGTCAGCCATATCGAAAAATTCATTCATAGTGTCGGCTTACGCGTATTTTTGCCGCGCCGCAAGGTTATAGCCCCGCGCCGCCTTGATAAACATCCCCGCACACGCGGATTTCAGCGGCGGCAATGCCACGGCAATTCTTCTGCGGCGGGTTCAGGCGTTTTTGCACCAGCGGGTCGGCTGCGTCAACAACACCTAATCGCACCAAAATGGCAGCCAATGCGGCCTCTGAGGCGCGGGCATTGCCGTCTTCGATTTTAAGCGCAACACCGATGCCGCGTTCGGGCAAAATGGCAGTATAGACCGCCTCTGCGCCGCCCTTTATGGCGGCTTTTCCTTTGGCAGCAATCATCAATTCTGAACAGGCGCGGGTGGTGCCGGCCACCAAATAAGGGTGTTCCATCATGGCCAAGACCAATGCCGTTGCCGCCGCCGCCCGGGTTGTGCCCAATTGTGCAGGCTGTGCCATTTTGGCGGCGGCATGGGCAAAATGGCCAACTTCGCAGGAAAAATTCGGGGCGGAACAGCCGTCAATCCCCCAATGGGATGATGCCGCCCCCATCATGTCCTCATAGGCTTCGCGCACGGCTTTTTGCACGGGATGATCAACCTCGATATATTCTGCATTCCCGCCCAAATGCTGGTTTAATGTCAAAAATCCGGTATGTTTGCCCGAGCAATTGTTATGCACCTGACAAGGCGGTTTCATGTCTTCGCGCAGCAATGCACGGGCGGTTTTGTCGTTTGGTTTTTGCGGCCCACAGCGATAATCATCGTCAGTCAACCCCATCCCTGCCAGCCATTCATTGGCCAAATCGGTATGCATGGACGCGCCTTGATGGCTGGCACATGACAATGCCAAATGGCGCGATTCCAGCCCGGCTGCTTTTGCCGCGCCGCTTTCAACCAATGGCAATGCTTGGATCATTTTGCAAGCAGAGCGCGGATAGATCACCGCCTGCGGGTCGCCCCATGCCTCAATGATGTCACCCCCCGCATCACAAATCACCGCATGCCCGCGATGCACAGATTCAACCATGCCACCCCGGACCAATTCCACCAGTTTTTTTGCGTCAACCATCCTGTTATCTCGCTTATGTGACGGAAATATCGGCAATTAAGTGCTGATTTCCTGTTGTTTCGGGCATTTTGCACTAGCAAATCCCCCCCGTTTCTATTTAGGTTATGGTATCGAGCGAACAAAAGACAAGCCGACTGTTACCAAGCACCGAAAAAATTCGGGCGCGGTTGGTTTATTGGTTTATGCAGGAGGCTGATAAGATGTTCAGAAAATTTTTAATTGGTGCGGTGGCGCTGGTTTTGCCAGGGTTGGTAAGCGCGCAACAGATCGAAATGGTTGATTCCGCAACCGATTGGTCGGTCTATGTTACCGAAAGCCCCAAAGAATGTTTCATCATTTCAAAACCCACACAATCCAGCGCTCGCCGTGACGGTGACGCGGTAACGGTGCGACGTGGCGATATTCGGTTCTATATTTCGATTATTCCGGGTGAAAACGTGATTTCAGAACCCAGCTTTCTGGCGGGATACCCGTTGAAGCAGGATGCCCCGGTCCAGTTTCGGGTTAAGGACACAACCATGCAGATGTATCCAAATGGCGATATTGACCCGGAATATGCCTGGCCTCGCCCGGATGATGATGCAGCCCTGATTGAGGCCATGCGCGGCGGATCTGAGGCCATAGTGGTTGGTCTTTCAACACGCGGCACCGAAACCACCGACACATTTTCATTAATCGGCTTTACCGCCGCTATGGAAAAAGCGCTGGAGCTTTGCCAGTAATCCAACGCCAAGCCGAGCGAAGCGAGGCCATGACTGACATTTATTGCATTCCGTTAGGAATGGCTAAAAATGGCGGTGGGCTCCCGCAGTCCGGCGCCGGAATTGCTTCGCAATTCAACCCCTCCCTTTTGGGCTTGGCCCTCGGCTGCGCCCTCGGGTGGGGCTGCGCCCCCTTTATTTTGAGTATTTCTTATACAAAGAAGGGGGGGGATTAGAAATTCACCGCCACATTTGGCAGGTTCAGCGCATTTATCAAATCGCGCACTTCTTGCCGCGCGGCGATGTTTGACAAGGTCAGGCTGGCGCGATCGGTCTTTTTGAGGTCAAGCAACGTGAGACCATTCAGGAACATCTCTCGAAAAATCACCCGTTCGGAAAACCCCGGAACGATGCGAAACCCAATGCGTTTGGTCAGGTCTTGCAAGGCGGTGCCGACTTTGCGGCGATTGCGGGCTTGGGTGGTCGACAGGCGATTGCGCAGCACCACCCAGTCAATGGGTTTTAGCGCCGCCTTGGCGCGCAATTGCCGCGCATCCCACACCATTTCAGCGTAAACCGAGGGGCCAAGAACCCGCCCGCTGGCCGGATCAATGCGCGCCAACAGGTCAAAATCGACCAGACTGTCATTCATGGGCGTGATCAGGGTATCGGCCACCGCATGCGCCATACGGGCATAGCGGCTGTCGGAGCCCGGGCAATCAATCAAGATAAAATCACAGGCTTTATCCAGCACTGTCAGGGCGTTGGCGAACTTGCCCTCCTCATCCGACTGCGCGGCTTTTTGGCTGTCAGCATCAGACAGCGCCAGCGAAAACTGGCGAGGCATCGGCAAATCAACCCCCTCACGCGCCATGAACTGCGCCCGATTATCAAGATAGCGAAAAAAGCTTTGCTGGCGCAGGTCAAGGTCAATCGCGCCAACCGTTTGACCCGACATGGCAATGGCCGCAAACAGGTGCATGGCGGTGGTCGATTTCCCCGACCCGCCCTTTTCATTCCCCATCACAATAATATGCGCCACAGTGCAAACTCCTTAATCAGGCGGGGGCACTATACGGGTGGGTCTTGGTTAAGGAAAGGACACGAATGCCTTCAATATACAAACGGAATAAGCTTTTTGGTTTTGGCCGCATACGCGGTGAATTCATCGCCGTAACGGCCCGCCAAATAGGTATCCAACCCCGGAATATGCAAAAATATGAACATCGATGCCATTAGGATCGGCAAACCCAGCGCCCAAAGATTTGCGGTTAGCAAAGCCCAGCCGGTGAACAGCACCACATCCCCAAAGAAATTGATGTGCATAGAATACCGAAATAACCCGAGCGTATAACAATGGCCTTTGTTTGCGCTATCTGCCTTCCACCATTTGCGTTGCATTTCGGAATAGGTATTGAGGTAGGACCCAATCGCGATCAATATTACCCCCACTATATCCACAACTCCAAACGCAGTTGTCGCCTGCCCGGCCAGCCAGACAAACCCTATTTCAAACAGCGCCATGAATACGGCCAAACCTAAAACCTCAGCCCAATCTACGCGCCGTGCCAATAGATAAAAAAGCGTCACCAAATGGCGACCAAAATAAAGCGCTGCAATCAAAACCAGTATTTGGGCGCGAAAAGAATTCGGCAGCTCAAGAAAAAATGCAATGCCAACACATGCCGCGATGCTGGTCAAATGTAATGCCGCAAAGCATAGCTTTTGAATTCTGGAGGGCGCATGGCTGCGGTTTTAGGACGT
>CAZSSS010000034.1:4362-10420 GCA_964609255.1 uncultured Rhodobacterales bacterium | reverse complement strand
CCATATCCATGCTGTCCCCGTTGATGGCCATACCATGGCCGCCGCCGCGCATCATTGCCATCATACCCATACCGTCTGGCATCATCTCAAGCCCAAAAAAGCGCCGCCTTGTCGGCGTGCCAAAGCTGGCGGTCGGGGCACCTGCAAGTGTTGTGGGCAGCGCGGCCTGACTGGCGGGGCGTGTTGTATCAACCACAAAGCGCATGACCTCAAAAGCACCACCATCAGCCACGGCCTCAGGTTTTGGCATGTTGCGCGCCATCATCGGCATTTCCACATTATTATCAGGCCCTGACAAAAGCTGCGCCGCCATTCCATCAGAAAAATCAACCACGATTTCGGCGCGCTCAGCAGGCGCAAGGGTCAATCCATCCATAGATACAGGTGCTTGCAGCAATCCGCCGTCGCTGGCAATTTGGTGAAACTGGCGACCATCATCAAAATGAAAATGGTAAATGCGCGCGTTGGAACCATTGAGAATGCGAAACCGGACCAGCCCTGCGGGAACATTTGCCTCTGGCCGAATGGCTCCGTTGACCAGTATTTCATCGCCCCGATACCCCATCATCAAGGTTGGCCCTTGGGGCGCATAAGGCATTTTGCCGTCACTTTCAAAAATACGGTCTTGCACCACAAGGGGAATATCATCAACGCCATACCTGTTTGGCAGGGCATTGTCCGGCGCATCCGGGTCATCAATGATCAGCATACCCGCAAGCCCATGCCAAACATGCAGCGCTGTGCGTTGATGGATATGGGAGTGATACCAAAGCGTTGACGCCGGCTGGTCAATATCCAGCACAGCGTCCAGTGTTGTATCAGGGGCGATCATGCTGTGCGGGCCGCCGTCTTGGTTGCCGTTAATATGCATGCCGTGCCAATGCACGCTAATATTTTCCTTAAGCTTGTTACCAAGGGTCAGGCGCGCGGTTTCGCCGCGATTGGCGCGGATAACCGGCCCCAGATAGGCTTGGGAATACCCCACCGTGGCGGTTTGCGCCCCTTGCAGCAGGGTTGAACGCCCGGCAATCGCATCCAGCGCGCCAAGCGTGCCGCCGCGCAGATCCAGTAGGTCAGGGATCGGCAAGGCCGCGCCGGGTTCGGCTGCTGATGCGCGGCCAATAAGGGCGGGCAGAAAAACTCCAGCGGCGGTTGTTTGCAAAAATGTTCTGCGGCTGAGCATGGAATTCTCCTTTTGGGTGTTTGCCTGAATTAAGCCGGATGCCGCCTATTTTCCAGAACCCTGCGGCAATTTGGGCAGCTTTGCCTTTCGTTGTATTGATTTGCAATCTAAGATGCTGACAAAAATCACAGGTATATTATGAAAATTATTTCCGTTTTTTTAACGTTGGTTTTGCTGGCGTGCAGCCCTATTGCCGCTTTTGGGCAAACCCAGGAACCAAGCGCCGCGCAAACCCGTGCATTTGATGCATGGGTGGCGGGGTTTCGCAATCGTGCATTATCCGCAGGCATTCAGGCCAGTATTTTTGATGAGGCATTTCTTGACGTGGCGCTGAATTTGCGCGTGGTTGAGCATGATCAATATCAGCCTGAATTTAACAAACCCATTTGGGAGTATCTGGAGAGCTCGGTCTCTGATGCCCGTGTTCGCAATGGCCGCCAGAATTTCCGCGCCAAACGCAACTTGCTTAACCGGATTTCGCGCCGATACGGTGTGCAGCCTGAGGTTTTAACCGCAATTTGGGGGATCGAGAGCAACTACGGACAGAATCGTGGCAGTTTTTCGGTGATCGAGGCTTTGGCGACATTAGCCTTTGAAGGGCGGCGGCGGCGTTATGGCGAGAGCCAGCTACTGGCCGCACTGGAAACCTTGCAGTCCGGCGATGTGACACCCGCCAACATGGTTGGTTCTTGGGCCGGGGCGATGGGGCATACACAATTTATTCCCACCAGCTATCGCGCTTATGCGGTGGACTGGAACAATGATGGCAAACGCAATATTTGGGCGGATAATCCGGCTGACGCGCTGGCATCCGCTGCTAATTACCTTAACCGTCATGGCTGGCGTAACGGCGCGCCTTGGGGGGTTGAAGTTATGTTGCCCGAGGGGTTTGATTATGCGCAGGTTGACGTCAAAAACAAACAGCCCGTTGCTTTTTGGAACCGGCGTGGGGTCACCACAACTGCCGGCACACCATTGCCGGATTTTGGCGCCGCAGCACTGCTTTTGCCCGCCGGTGGCAATGACCCGGTTTTTGCGATTTATCACAACTTTGGCGTCATATTGCGGTATAATAACGCGGTTTCTTATGCGTTGTCGGTGGGGCATCTTTCCGACCGGATCAACGGCGGTGGTGGGTTTTCAAAACCATGGCAACGTGACAGCTTTGCCCTGACGCAGGTGCAAATTGCCGAATTGCAACGGCTTTTGACTGCAAAGGGGTTTTCAACCAATGGGGTTGATGGCGTGGCAGGGGCCAACACGCGTTCAGCCATTATTGCCTATCAGCGCAGTGCGGGTGTTACGGCTGACGGGTTTGCCTCCACCGCGTTGCTGCGTCGATTGCGTTAATGCGCGGGCTGATCCATACGGTCCAGCAATGAGCGCCCGCCATCAACAGCCAAAACCTGACCGGTAATAAAACTGGCGCAGGGCGACGCCAGAAACAACGCTGCCTCAGCGGCTTCGCTGGCTTCGCCAATGCGGCCCAGCGGTGTGGCGGCAATAACCCTGTCGCGCAACGTGTCATCCGCCGCAAGCGAATTTTGTAAGCTGCCGCTCATGACGCTGCCCAGTGCCACGGCATTAACACGAATGCCATGCGGCCCAAATGCCACAGCCAATGAGCGTGTCATTTGATCAAGTGCGGCGCTGGCAACCGAATAAGACGTAATATCACATTGCGTCTGGCGCGCGGCTACGGATGTCAGATTAACAATCGCGCCAGCGCTTTCGCCACCGTTCTTGCCTGCCTGAAAGATCATCCGTTTGGCAACCGCTTGGCACAAACGCATATTAACGGTAACATTCTGATGCATCATTTGTTCAAAACAATCATCGTCGCTAAGCGGGTCACCAACCCTGACCTGACGGCTGGCATTCACCAAAATATCCACGCGTTCAAAAGCATCCAATGTTGCTGCCATCAGGTTATTGATGGTTAATTTCTCTCGCAGGTCACCTGCAAATGAATCGGCTTTGCCTTTTTCGCCGGTCAGATGCGCCACCTCAGCGGCAAGTTTGTCTTCGTCCATATCGGCCAGCAAAACATTTGCGCCGCCCTCAACAAAACGCCGAGCGATGGCCAGACCAACGCCATTTGCGGCACCCGTAACAATAACGGTTTTCCCGGAAATTGAACTATTCATTTTCAGACCCCTGCCTAACCTCAAATTAAAATGTTAAAGGATTCGCCAACAAATTTCGAGAGAAACCGTTATTGCACACCATTTTTAGGCCGAGAGGCCTCAATAACCTTAAATTGCCCATTCTGTGCCAACACCACCCAGTGTTTGAAATAGAGGTCCAACGTGGTTTCATAGGGCAATTGACGATTGGCAACCATGATAAATTTCCCCGCCGGTTTCAGCATTTGGGCGGCTTTTTTGATAAAGCCTTTGCCGATTTCCGGATCAGCCTTGCGAGACTGGTGAAAAGGCGGGTTGCAGACCGCAAAATCATACGGATCAGATGGTTTTGGCACTGTTAAAACATCAGCCCAATGAAACGCAGCGCGTGGATCATCCAGATTTTTACGTGCGGCTTCGAGCGCATGAAAATCGGCCTCAAACAGATCAACCGATGTAATCTCAGCCTGCGACAGAACAGATTTCGCGATGGCCCCCCAGCCAGCGCCCAAATCAGCGCCTCGCCCTTTGAGACCGGAAATATTATCCATTAACATTTGGCTCCCGGCATCAACCTTTGCTGATGAAAACATCCCCGGCGCGGTAAAAAACCCTGCGGAATTTACGCATTCCTGCGCGTTGGCTTCCCATTCGGGCAGCAATGCGGCCCCAAACCAGAACACTTTGCCGTGGGATTTTGAAATCACGCCGTCAATATTTACCTTGGCTTTAACCTGTTTAAGAACACTTTCAATGCCGTCGGTTTTGGCCCCGTTCACCAATACCGGCCCATCAGTCAGCCGCGCCGCGCGGGCAATATTGCCAAGACTTTCAATTTTGTTGCGGGTCAAATTCACCACCGTAAGTGTGAAACGCTGCGTGGCCCGCGGTGTAACCGAATATCCAGACGTTTCAAAAGCCGCAACAAGCGGTTTGAACCCTTGTTCCAACATCAGCGTCGGGGGGAAAGTATCCAGCCCAAGGCTGTCACTGGCACCCATAATCAGCACATCACCGGTGGGCATATCAAGCAACCCTTGTTCAAAGGGCAGTAAAAATCGAGGGGTATTCATAGGTTATTCTTTTTCCATCGTGCACTGCAAAGGATGCTGGTTGCGCTGCGCATAATCCATAACCTGCGTTACTTTTGTTTCGGCAATTTCATGGCTAAACACGCCAACAACAGCCAAACCTTTCATATGAACCGTCAGCATGATGCCATTTGCAGCATCAAGCCCAAGGCCAAAAAACTGTTCCAACACATGCACAACAAATTCCATCGGCGTGTAATCATCATTCAGCAACATGACTTTATAAAGCGGCGGGCGCTCAGTTTTTTCAATTGGGCGTGCCAGCAGGTCGATGTCTTCGTCATGACCGTTATCGTCATCGCTTGTTGCAAATGGGTGAATGGGCTTTTGGGTGGTCATGTTTCATTCCAGTATGAATATTGGAATTAACATATTGTATGCGGTTGCAATAAAAAAGGGGGCAAACGCCCCCTTTTCAAAACAATCCATTCCGCCTGATTAGGCGGTATAACCTTTAACCATGTCAGTCATTGCAGCAAAACGGGCGTTAATCGGCGCTGAGGCTTCTTTTGCTGTTGCAGCAAAGGCCTCGTTGAATTTGGTTGCCTGTTCAACAAAACCTTCAAATGCTGCGGTTGCGAAAGCGGTTTGCTTTTCAAGCAGTTCGGTGACAGATTTTGATGCAGCCATATCTTTGGCAACCGCAACAGAGTCATCAAATGATTTTTTCGAAAAGGCCGTAAATTCAGCGCCAAAACCTTCGGCAGCTTTTGCAGCAATTTCACCGGATGTTTTTACGGCTTCCAGTGTTTCTTGACCAAAAGAAGACGCTTTTTCAAATTCGGCGCCAAATTTTTCGGATTGTGCCGAAACGGTTTTTTGTGCGTCAGCGATAAAGTCTTCGGCAGCTTTTGCCGAGGATTTCTTTGCAGATGTTTTCGTAGCCATGTCAATGTCTCCTGACAATATTTGTTTTCCTGATGCTCATATAGGGATTATGCTGCACTGCGTCAAGAGTATTTGTGCGCTGCAACATAACCTTGGGTTGCCCATTGAAAATAAAGTGTTTTCTTTGTTCATATTCTCGTGCTAGAGTCCCCGCAATAATAAGGCACCGAAAAATCGGGCTTTGAGGCAACATATAATCGGTGAGCAGAATTCCGATGATTAAAAGTTTTTTACGCGGGGCAACCCTCGCGATTGTTATGGTGTTGAGCGCGGCAATTGCGCAAGCAGCACCTTATGCGGCGTTTGTCATGGACATGCGCACCGGTCAGGTTTTGCATTCTCGCAGCGCGGATGTGCGTCTGCACCCCGCATCGCTGACCAAAATGATGACATTGTATATTGTCTTTGCCGAAATCAAAGCCGGACGAATGTCGTTGGATCAAATGATCACGATTTCGCGCAATGCAGCGGCAGAACCGCCCTCAAAACTGGGCGTTCGTGCGGGTTCACAGGTAAGTTTACGCGACCTTATTCGCGCAGCCGCCGTAAAATCTGCCAATGATGCAGCCACCGCCTTAGGTGAGGCGGTTTCAGGTTCCGAGGCAGATTTTGCCCGTTATATGACCCAAACCGCGCAGGCCATGGGCATGCATAACACCCATTTTTTGAACGCGCACGGACTGACGGCGGTGGGCCATTATTCAACCGCGCGCGACATGGCCCTGTTGGGTCAGCGGTTGTTTTACGATCATCCGGAATATTACAACCTG
>CAZSSS010000034.1:0-4352 GCA_964609255.1 uncultured Rhodobacterales bacterium | reverse complement strand
TCGAACCCAGACCACAGCGGCGGGGCGCACCCTTAATCACACCAACCGGCGGTTCCTGAATGCCTATGAGGGCGCGGATGGTATTAAAACTGGATACACAAATGCGGCAGGTTATAACCTTGTGGCCTCAGCGCGGCGGGGGCAGGAACGGATCGTAGTTTCCATGTTTGGTGGCACATCCACAGCCCAGCGCAATGCGCGCGTAACCGAATTGATGAATATGGGGTTTGATCGCGCACCAACCCGCGCTGCCGTTGTGGCATTGCCACGCATTCATTTGGATGGCCGGTATCAGGTTGCGTCGGTTGCACCGGTTTCCGGCCTTGTGGAAACGGCTGTGCGGCCCAAGGCGCGCGGCACTGCTGTTGCTGTATCAATGGCGCGTGATTACGACCAAGAAGCACAAGCCGCGGCCATTGCCGCCGCGATTGCTGCGGCAGATATTGGCACGCCTATCAGCCCCGGCCCGGTATTCGTGCGCCCGCCCAGCAGCCCCAACCCGATTGCTCCACCAGCTAGACGGGCTGAGATTGGCAGCTCATATGCCCTTGCCGCTGTGCAGGAGGAAGCCGCAATACCAGCACCAATTCGTGCCACTGCACCCGATGCCACGGGTAATTATGCGGTGCAGGTCGGGGCGTTTCGAACCCGAAATCAAGCAGAGCGTTTGTTGATTCAAACCGCCCTCGTTGATCTGGATTCCTTTGGGGACGCCATTCGCAGCATTTCACCAGCAACCGTGCAAGGGGTATCGATGTTTCAGGCGCGATTCGTCGGGATGAGCCAGAATTCGGCTGAAAAGGCATGCGCAAGATTACTGGCGCTGCAATCAGATTGTGCGATTATTGCCCCGCAGGGCTAGGGGGTTAATAGACCCGCCAAGTTGGTTCTTCGCAGACATTCACCCCCATGCGCGTTACCTCGCGACCATCAGCAAAAACCGCACGAAGATCCCAGATGCAATAGCCAGAACCATCATCCAGATTAAGGTCAACCTCGCTATAGGCTTGCAAAAATGCGTTGCCAAACCAGTTTGGACCCCAACTGGTCTGTTCACGATTGGACGCATAAAATTCCACCATCTTGAAATTTTTATCATTGATAATGGAAACCCAACGCGTGACGTCCTGCGCGTTGAGGGCACCTGCAAAAAGCAGAAAAATTGTTACGAATACTCTCATTTTGTCTCTCACTTGTTAAGCAAATACTAACTTAAATATAGCACCCACATTTATGGCAATCGAAATACCAAATACAGAGGCTATTTGAATTTGGTTAATTTTGTCGCAGCCTTCCGGCTTTTTGCGCAACAAACAGGAATAAATTCATGTGCCGTAAATATTTACAAGTGTTGTCCGCCTGACGCTGATACAACATTTGTTCGTTTTGCCTTAATTTTGCCATAATTGCAAATCCTTTGTTACAGTCTTGCATAGGGTCGCAATCCCTCGTTAAATTTTGCGCGCCTGAACAATACAATTGCGCCGCAGGAATGCCGTGGATCAAACGCAAACCCTTTGCAGGAAAGTTGATCAAAGACCGATTTTATGCCGCATAAACCGGTGATATGATCATGTAATTCAAGATAAATCCGGTCAACGCCAGACAGGTCGGCCTCGACAAATAATTGCGTTTCTGCGCCTTCAATATCGCAAACAATCAGGTCAACTTTTTGAGCCTGCAAAAGCGCGCTGAAATTTTCGGTCGGCACTTCTATGCTGCGCTCAAACGGGTTGGGGCCTTGCATCAATGACCCCATCCAGAAATCACGGCGCTGATAAAATGTCATTGAGCGTGCCGGACTATTGGTCAAAACAACGTTTAGACGCTCTATGTTATTGACGTCATTCAACTGGTGGAGCGATTCCATAAATGGCATCAGATCGGGGTTTGCCTCAACCGAAATAACTTTTTTCACGCCATCTTGGCGCGCCAAAAGCGTGGAGATAAACCCGATTCCGGCACCGATATCTAACACCGTATCGCCCGGTTCAACGATATGGGGAATTTGCGCCGCTTCTTCGGCCTCAAACCGGTTTTCAACGATGGCTTCTTTGATGGGGGGCGTGATTATGCGCGGATCATACGGGATTCGCACATTACAGGTTTCTAACATTTCACACTCACGCACAGAAAAATCGTCCATACACGCAATTTGACATGAGTTTTACCGACTGTCTACCCCCGGTTGCAAATTATCGTGGGCTGCGTTTGGCCAAAATTCGCTGTAACGTGCGGCGATGCATGCTTAACCGCCTTGCGGTTTCGGAAACATTTCGGTCGCAAAGCTCAAAAACTCTTTGGATATGTTCCCACCGAACACGGTCCGCAGACATAGGGTTTTCGGGGGGTGGTGGTTTGTCTTCGGGTCGGGCCAGCAATGCGTTGCAAATGTCGTTGGCATCAGCTGGTTTGGACAAATAATCGGTGGCCCCGATTTTTACAGCCGCCACAGCCGTTGCGATGGCCCCGTATCCGGTTAACACAACGATGCGCGCGTCGGGGCGTTTTTCACGAATGAATTCCACGGCATCAAGGCCGTTGCCATCCTCAAGACGCAGGTCACAAACCGCATAGGCTGGTGCGTTTAATGTAATGGCGGCCTTGGCCTGCGCCACGGATTCGGCCAAGGTTACACTAAACCCTCGTTTTTCCATGGCCCGCCCCAACCGGCGCAAAAAGGGTTCATCATCATCAAGTAAAAGCAACGATGCGTCTTTGCCGATTTCGTCAAGTGTTCGTTCCGCCATTTTACACTCCATCTTTTTTTAACACATTATTAAAACCGAATGCGTTGGTCAATCAAACTTGTGCAACCCTAGATTTTATCCGCATAGCACGCGATGGTTTTTGCCATTTCTTCTGGCCGTTCAGCCCTTGTAAAAAATTGCAACAACCCGTGGTCCGGTGCCATCAAATAGGCATTTGTAGAATGGCCAACCAAATAAAACTCGTCATCCTCTGCATGATCTTCTGCTTTGAAAAAGGCCATGTATTGCTTGGCTGCGGCGGTTATTTCTGCGGCAGAGCCGGTCAAACCAACCATTCGCGGGTGGATATAGCTAATAAAATCAGCCAGAACCTGCGGCGTGTCGCGCGCCGGGTCGATGCTGATCATGACCGGTTTAACAAAAATGCCGTTTTCTTCCAGTATTTCCACGGCTTCGGCGTTGCGCGCTGTATCCATCGGGCAAATATCGGGGCAAAACGTATAGCCAAAATAAATCAATGTCAGCCCGTCAATAACATCCGAATCAGAAACGCGGGTGCCGGTTTGGTCAATCAACGAGAAGGGCCCGCCGATTTTATCACTCCCCGCTGCAAATGTGGTGCGGCATTGCGCAAAGGGGTCGCTTGTCACAGCCCGAAGCGCGGCATAACCACCCAAACCAACGCCAACAGCGATCAAACTGGCAATACTATAAACAAAAACCGGTTTCATGTTTGCTCCTTTTCATCGTGTTATGCACTGCCTGTTTATCGCCTGCAAGAAGAACACCCGGAATTGATTGCTTTTCATTCTGATGCAGCATGATAGTTTGGGTGTTATGGTGCATTCTCCCGCAAATATGGTCATTAACAAAGCCCGATACGAATGGGTGCGTTTGCGGACATTGGTTATGTTGCGCTGGTTTGCCATTGCCGGGCAAACCTTAGCTGTGTTGTTGGCAACGCAGGTTCTTGACCTTGATTTACGTCTGGATCTTTGCGCCACTGCTATTGGTGCTTCGGTGGGGTTTAACATCATTGCCACGCTTATTTTTCCTGAAAACCGGCGGTTGTCTGAACGCGCCGCACTGAATACGTTGTTGTTTGATCTATGCCAACTGGCGGTGCTGCTTTTTCTGTGTGGCGGCCTGTCTAACCCTTTTTCAATGCTTTTAATCACGCCGGTTGTTATTGCGGCAACCGCCCTTAATCTGGGGGCGACGGTGGTTATCGGGTTTGCGGCGGCGGCGATTATCTCAACGCTGGTTTGGTTTAACATTCCGCTGCAAACCGGTGACGCGGTTCTGTTGACACTGCCGCCGATTTTTACCTATGGCATGTGGGCGGCATTGCTGATTTCAATTGGCTTTCTGGCGGTTTATGCCCGTCGGGTAACCGCTGAAACCTTTTCAATGACACAGGCCCTTGCGGCCACACAAATGGCATTGGACCGGGAACAGCGCCTAACCGCCTTGGGGGGTGTCGTGGCCGCAGCGGCGCATGAACTTGGCACACCTTTGGCAACCATTAAACTGGTATCAACCGAATTGCTGGAGGAGCTGTCCGACCAGCCCGACCTGCAAGACGACGTAAAACTGATCCAGAGCCAAGCAGACCGTTGCCGCGATATATTTCACAATATT
>CAZSSS010000033.1:0-10493 GCA_964609255.1 uncultured Rhodobacterales bacterium | reverse complement strand
AATTCACATACCATTTGGACGCGAGGTCTTTTTCCGAAAGCTCTTCGCCGTCAAAGTCGGTGACCATGCGGTCGCCCCACAGGTTCAACTGCACGGTTTCGAAATGTTGGCTTTGGTAATCGACAATTTCAGGGATGGCGAAATTGACCTCATGCAGTTCGCGGCAATAGGGGCAGCCGCGTTGCTCAAATATCACGATCAGGCCTTTGCCTTGCGCGGCGGCATCCTCAAGATCCGCACCCATTTCCAGAAAACTGTCGAGGAAAAACGGTTGGATATGCATGCCGTTATCGTCAATTTCTTGCGACAAGGCGGTTTTGGCCAGCGGCGCGAGGGCGGCAGCGGCCATCAGTGTGCGTCTGTTAATCATGGTGACCTCCCGTCGGTTAGCGATAGCGTATCACATTTTTGTTTACACGGGGATAAACCCACGAAAACGTGACTAACCGCCAATAATTTCAATATTCTCATTCGGTGGAACAGTTACGGTTCCTTGCTCTCGAATATAATTTTCAACCACGTCCCAGATTTGTGGGCCTTGCGTGCCCTCATTGACGCTGGCCCAACCGGCAACCACATAGGTTTTGCTTGGGTCGATGGCCTCGCCGGTTTTGCTCAGGGTCAGGTTGGTGAAACGCTCCCCTTGGGGTTTGGTGATATCAATCGTAAAGGCCAGCCCGCCAACCCGCACCATATCGCCGCCTTGTTGTTTATAGGGGTCGGTGTTGAACAGGTTATCGCCAACGTCCTCAAGAATGATCTTGATGAATTCGCCGGTCATTTCGTTGCGATAGGCCTCGCCATAAGTCATGGATGTGACGTTATAGATGTCTTCGCGGGTGATATCTTGACCGGGCAGGATGCTTGGCCCCCAGCGCACGCCGGGCGACATGGCGATGTCAGCATCGCGCTGGTCAATCAGGGCATTACAAATCAGATCATCCCAGCTGCCAGCGAAATTACCGCGCCGGTAAAGCAGGCTGTCGGTTTGGCCGATGACCTCGGATAATTCCGGTTCAAACGGGCTGCGTTGTTCATCAATCAGCGTGGAAACTTCAGTATCGGGTTCGATCACATCCGACAGGATCGGGATCAACTTGTGGCGAAAGCCCATCATCTGGCCATCGCGCACATCAAGATCAATGCGAGACACAAATTTGCCGTTTGAACCCGACGCGATGATAATTGTATCACCAACCACCACGGGTTCGGGCAGGGCATCATGGGTGTGGCCGGACAGAATAACATCAAGCCCGGTGACGCGGGTGGCCATCTTTTTATCAACGTCAAAGCCGTTATGCGACAGGCAAACAACAAGTTCCGCACCTTTGGCGCGCACCTCGTCAACCATTTCCTGCATCCGAGTATCGCGGATCCCAAATGAATATTCAGGGAACATCCAGCCGGGATTGGCGATGGGCATATAGGGGAATGCTTGGCCGATCACGGCAACTTTAACGCCACCGGATTCAAAGAATTTGTAGGATTCAAAATCCTCGGACGGTTCATCCCATTCTTGATCAAAAATGTTTTGGCCGAGCGCCACAAACGGCAGGTCTTGCACAATCTCGCGCACGCGATCCGAGCCCAGCGTGAATTCCCAGTGGAAAGTCATGGCGTCGGGCTGCATGGCGTTCATCACATTAACCATATCCTGACCTTGGGTTTTCAGGTTGGTATAGCTGCCATGCCACGTATCGCCGCCATCCAGCAGCAATGCATCGGGGCGCGCGGCGCGGATGGATTTGATCACGGTTGCCACGCGGTCCATGCCGCCGACTTTGCCGTATTCTTGTGCGAGGCTGGTGAAATCATCGTGGGATAATGCATAGGCCGATGCCGTGCCGTCCTCTATGCCATAACGGCGGCGGAATTCAGCGCCGGTGACGTGGGGGACTTGGCCACGCGCATCACCAACGCCAAGGTTGACCGAGGGTTCGCGGAAATAGATCGGTTTCAGTTGGCCGTGTATATCAGTTATATGCATCAGGGTGACATTGCCAAATGTATCAAAATCCAGCAGGTCATTTTGGGTGATCAGTTGCTGTGCGGCAACGCGGGAAAAACTGCCAAAACCAGCCGCGCCGTAAATTGCTGTGGTGGCCATGGATGTTTGCAAGAAATCGCGACGTGAGATCATGGGGGTTCTCCGGATATTTTCAGATTGAGGGCAAGGTCACTGCGCGCAGTAAGCTGACGCCAAATCTGAATAAAAAAAGGGCGCCCCAAATCTTGAGACGCCCTTTTGAATTTTTAGTTACGAACCGATGGTCCTTCGACGCTCAGCCCATTGCCGCGAGACGCGACATAAAGTTCAAGCGCCAGGAATTCTGGCCCGCCAACCGCATAAGGCGTTGCACGAATGTTTTTCATACAGCCTGAAAAGCGGCTTTGGATGCCGTTCAGCTTAGCGTTTTTCAAACGATAAGACGGAAAGCCGTTGCTTTGCCCTTGGGACAGGTGGTCGGCGCGGATCATTACGCCGTAATTGTCCTCATGGCAGTTGGAACAGGCCATATCGAGCTGTCCAACACGGGTGTAATAGATTTCTTCACCCTGTGCCCAAACATCGGCAACCGGGCCGTCAATGACAACATTCATAGCCATGCCGCGTGATTGCAAGCTGATCAAGGCAACCATGGCATTCATGTCTGCTTTGCCAACTTTCCATGGGTCTGCGCCCATATGGTCAACACGGCTGCGGTTGATGTAATCTTCCATTGTCCAGACAGCGCCTGCATCCGCGTTCCAGCGCGGCAACACTGTGCGCAGGCCAGCAAATTCTTCTGGTCCGCCCTCATGGCAAGAAGCACAGCTTTTGCCTTCGGAACCCGTTACGGCGTTCCATGCATCCAAGGCCTGATCAACAAAGATCATGCCCGGATTATCGAAATCATCCATTTGCAAGGCTTGTGTTTCGATTGTGCGAAAGACCCAACCGGATATGACTTCGTCGATATCCAGAAAGTCCGGTGCCGGTGCGCTGGTCGCAATAACAACACCGTCAATGTTCAGCACTGGCGCATGGCCCGCTGCTGAAACATAACCGGCGGACAGCGAAAACGCTGCAATTGCGGCACACAGGGTAGATATTTTTTTCATTATGTGATTCCTCCCCTAAAAGTTGATTACCCGATGGTGATGTCTTTGGATTCAGTATAAACTGATCCATCGTCATCATTCCATGTAAAAGTGAAAGTGCCGGATTCCTGCACCACTGCTTCGAACTGGATATACGGGTTTGTTGAGATCGCACCCTCCAGATTGGCGGTGATCACATTTTCCCCGTTGAAATCACAGGTCATCGTGTGAATGATCGAGCGCGGAATGGTGTTGCCGTCGCTGTCTTTACGACGCCCGGATTCCATTTTGTGCGAGATCAGGGTTTTGATTTCGAATACTTCGCCAGCCGCTGCTGAGCGAGGAACCCGAACGCGTGGTTTTACATTTTCAGCCATTGTTCATTTCTCCTGTATGTTGCTCAGCCGCCGCAGCCGCCGATGGTTACTTTTACGTTTGCCGTTGCTCTGGCAAAACTGCCATCAGCCATTTTGGCAACCGCGACAACGTCTTGGGTGCCTGCAAGGCGGCAACGAGTGGATGCCGCAGATGATCCCGAAAGCGGACCAAAAGTAAATTTAATTACTTCGGGGTTTGGGTTGCCGGTTGCAAAAATCATGATTTCGGTTGCGCCGGCGGCAGCAACTGCAATTGGCACCGTGTTACCGTTTTCCGCGATTTCCGGCGCGGTAAGTTCAACGCCGCCTTCGGCTGCATCAGCGCCGCCGGTAAAGGTTGCAATCGCATCCTCGGCCGCGTCGGCAAAGGCCTGGAAAGGCATCAAGGCAGCAACCGCCGCGCCTGCACCAATCACTAAGGCATCCCGTCTTGTATAATTCATTCTAGTCTCCCGTTAGGTAGGATCCGAAGTGTCGGATTATTCGGTTAATGTAAGCAGGTAAGCCACAACATCTTCGACATCTTGCGCCGAAAGAATGGACTTGCCTTCAAATTTTTCAAGCGGGCGGATCCCGGCAACGTCAACATAAAATGCTGGCATAATTGTTCCGTCAAACGTATTTTTTGAATTGGTAACAATTCCGCGCAATTCTGCTTCGGACCAGTTTGCACCAACACCGTCAAGGATTGGTCCAACTTCACCATGGAAAGATTGGTCTGTCATGGCGCTGTTTTGGTGGCAGGCAAGACAATTGCCCAATTTACGATTTTTGAATACCGCCGCACCATTTTCCGCGTTGCCTGCGACCCCTGTCAATGAGGCATCAACCGCGCCATATTCGGAGAATACAACATCAGATGGCGTAACCTCCTGAGCGTAAGTTGTCGATGCAACAGCCGCTGACAAACATGCAGCAAGAAGCGTGATATGTTTCATTCAGAATCCTCCCTAAAGATCCGTTTCTTGTGATTATTATTACGATTGATAATTGTTAATTACGACAAAAGCAACGACGAATGCGCCTTTTGGAATACATTCACGAAACTTTATTTCTTGTGCAGCGCAATATGTTTAACGATCTAACTGTGTTTCCAGCATTCTAGCGTGGTATTTCTGAAAATGTTCTTCGGTATCATAGCCTTCGAGTAATACCCAATTGAGCATATTCAGAGTCATAAACTTTCCGAATGCGCCGGGCATGACCGCAACAACTGCGTCCGAAGCATCTTCCGATTCGGCGACCTCGGTGTCAATAAACAACGTGGTTGGGGTGAAAAATACGTTCCATTTTTTGATGAAATCCCGTTCGGGTAATATTTCACCGTCAAAATCGGTGACCTCAAGATCGCCAAACATGTTGATCTGCACAAAATAAAAATCATTTGAAAGCAATGTGTTGATTTCCGGGAGTGGGAAAACCTCATTATGCATGCGCGTGCAATAGATGCAGCCGCGTTGCTCAACAATAATGGCTAGCCGCTTTCCTTGGGCGGTGGCCTCGGCCAGATCTTCGCGCATGTCCAGAAAGGTATCATTGTGGATCCATGCGGGTTTATGCAGACCATCCTCGCCCATAGGCACCTCTTGTGCAGATACCAAAATGGGTGCCAGAAAAAGACCAACGGCTAAAAATATAGTTTTGAACATCGAAATTCCTTTAGCCTATGGTTTGGAAAATGGGAAATGTATCAATTAGCCACTGGGAAATTCGCGACACTTGCCCCGTTACAATCAAGATTGCAAACAAGATCAGAAAAGCCCCCATGGCTTTTTCTACTTGGCCCATTAACGCGCGGTGGTTTTTTACCCATTTAAGGAATGGGCCGGAAAAGAACGCAACAAAAATAAACGGAAAGGTCATGGCGGCGCCATAAACAAACAACAGTTTTCCGCCTTGCCAGATGCTGTCTTGATCCATGGCGATGAACAGGATCAGCGATAAAGCCGGGCCAACGCAAGGGGTCCAGCCAAACCCAAAGGCCAGCCCGATCAGATATGACCCGACATAACTGGCCGGTTTGACTTTTGATGAATCTACTTTGGCCTCGCGATACAGGAACGGAATGCGAATAACGCCGATGAAATGCAGGCCAAACACGATCAGGATAATGCCAGCCACATAAGACAGCTCGGTTTTGTAACGGCCAAGGCTTTGCCCCGCTGCAGTGGCCCCCATCCCAAGCAATACAAATATTGTGATGACACCTGCGGCAAAAAATACCGATGACAAAATCAGCCGAAGGCGCGCGCCACGGGCAATTTCGTTTTCCTCGGTCAATTCCTGCATGGATAAACCAGCCATATAGCTAAGGTAAAATGGCACGATTGGTAAAATACAAGGGGATAGAAAGGACAGCAATCCGGCGGTGATTGCCGTTAGATAACTTGGATCAAATCCCATTTGTAACCTCGTCCTTGCAAAATAGGTGATTCTGTGGGAATCATATTCCAATGTATTCATATGTAAAGGAGCATGGCTTGAAAGGCCTGTCACATTTCTTTTTACCGGTGTTTGTCTGGTTATCATTAGCCTCGTTTTCATCGGTGGCCCGCGCAGAGGTGCGCTTGCTGATGCTGGATTCCCAAGGCTGCGCTTATTGTGAGGCATGGACAGCCGAGGTTGGAGACGCCTATCACAAAACCAGCGAAGGCCGGATCGCGCCGTTGCTGCGCCAAAATATCAGGGATGATCTGCCCCAAGGCGTTGCCTTGAAATCAGCAGCCGTTTTCACGCCAACATTTATTCTTTTGGATAATGGTGTTGAAATCGGGCGTATCACCGGATATCCCGGCGAAGATTTCTTTTGGTGGATGCTAGAGAACATGTTAGATGAATTGCCAGAACTAGAAACGGAGGCGGAAGGGTCTTAATGTCTTTCCCAACAATAACCGACGAAATGTCGGAAGAAACAATTGAAGGTGTGCTGGAAAGCGCAAAATCAGCAACAGACTTCATGAAGGCTTTGGCCCATGAAGGCCGGTTGATGATTTTATGTCATTTGGTCACCGGCGAAAAATCAGTGACCGAGTTGGAAAACCTGTTGTCCAGCAGGCAAGCCGCCGTAAGCCAGCAATTGGCGCGGCTGCGCCTTGAAGGTTTGGTAAATTCGCGGCGCGACGGCAAAGCAATATATTATACATTGGGCGACACAAAAGCCGCGCAAATGATTGAATTGCTTTATACTATGTTCTGCTCATTTGATGAAGACGCGGTAAAAGCCGCGGTCTGATGCTGGAAATAAGCGAACCATTATTGGCTGCGGTTGCAGGTCTTTTTGGGGGTGCTTTGCTGGGGCTTGCGGGGGGTTACTCCAGATTTTGCACGCTTGGTGCGATTGAGGATGCGCTTTACGGCAACAATTTTGACCGGCTGCGCATGTGGGCGCTGGGCTTGGCAATTTCAATCGCCGCCGTTTTTGGATTGGCGGCGCTTGGGCAGATTGATTTGCAGGCGTCTTTCTATTTTACCCAAACCTGGAATCCGCTGGCCTCGATTGTTGGGGGGTTGATGTTTGGCTATGGTATGGCGCTGTCGGGGAATTGTGGTTATGGCGCTTTGGTGCGCATGGCTGGTGGCGACATGCGCAGCTTTATTATCGTGCTGGTTATGGCTATTTCAACATATATGGCGCTGGGCGGCCCGACGGCTGCGCTGCGAAATATGTTGTTTCCACCGGCTGAATTTGCCGGGGATATTCCGCAAGGAATTGCCTTTTGGCTTGGCAATCTGGCTGAGGTGTCGCCGATGGTTCCGGCGATTCTGATTGCCTTTCTTTTGGCGGCTCTGGCCTTTTCCGGCGCTAAATTCCGGCGTTCCGGCAGCATGGTGCTGGGGGGAATTCTTGTGGGTGTCGCGATTGTTTCGGGCTGGTGGTTTACCACATATCTTGCCAATAACAGCTTTGCGGTTATTCCGGTCGAAAGCCACACATTCACCGCCCCCTTGGGCGACTCGGTGTTTTATTTGATGACCTCAACCGGAAGCAGTTTGAATTTTGGTATTGGCTCGGTTCTGGGCGTTGTGATCGGGGCCTTTATCGGCGCAAAAATCAAAGGCAGGTTCCGCTGGGAAAGCTGCGACGACCCGCAGGAATTGAAACGGCAGATATTGGGCGCATTTTTGATGGGCACGGGCGGGGTTATCGCACTTGGATGTTCGATCGGCCAAGGGCTGACAGCACTGTCAGCGTTGGCTTACGGCGCGCCCGTGGTTCTACTTTCCATCGTGATCGGAGCCGCCTTTGGTTTGCGGCAGTTGATCCGTGGCTTTAACGCGGCATAATGGCGCGGTGCTGGCCAGATAATAAAAACCGCCATTGGCCTAATTATTCAGGATAAATTCAACAATCTGGCTGCGCTGGAAAAAGTTGAAATTATCGTCTGAAATAACGGTGGCACGGATTTGCCCCGAACTGTCACGCCAAATCGATATGCCTTCAAGATTATCAAACTGCCCCGCGCGCGAGGTAAATAAAGTTTGTTCATTGATCAGAGTATAGCCAATATCGAACCGGCGAATGCGGGTTATAAACCCGGAAATTCCAGCCAAATGTCGCTCTAATACATAAAGCTGCCCCTCAAACACATCTGCGCCCACCATCAGAAATGGTGGACGGCGTGGAACGGATAAGGCTGTGTCCCATTGGCCCGTTTGAAACCGATAAACCGGAAAGGGCCGCGTCACGTCACCAGAGCGTTCGGGCAACGCATAAATAACGTCTCTGCTTATGGCCAGCGCTTCCAACCCTGAATTGGTTTGCAGGTTGTTGAAATCGGGGTGTTTTGGCAAAAATTCAGCAGCCGAGGTTTGGCTGGCATGGCGCATGATGCGGTTATTGCTTTCAAAACTGATAAAAAGCGTGCCGTCCTCAGCAATTGCCAAACCTTCGGCATCGGTGTCGTTGTTGCCAAGCGGAATACCTTTGGTGTCAAGAATTGGCAAAAGCGGTGAAAATTCAAGACCACTGATCTGTCCGTTCTGGCGTTGAAACCGGCCATTCAGAATATACCCGCGATCGGTCAGCGCGACAAAACTGCTCCCCCCCGGAAATACATGAATCGCTGAGAATCCGCCAAAATTATCGTCCTGACTGCGCATGGCTGTGACAGAATCGCGGATGAAAACCGGCTGTGCCAGCAAAGGGCTGGCCAGTAACAGCAGGGCAATCACGCGTAAAATCATGGAGAGGACAATACCCGTTCGCATTGGCGCGGCAGGTCCGCCATGGTGATTTCAGCGCGGGGTTGCGGGGGGGGTGCGTTTGGGTCCGGTGGCGGGGCAGGGGCCAGCGCATCGGTTACCCACCAAAGGGCGTCCTCGCAGCCATCGCCTGCCGGAATGGGGGCCTGATTTTCACAGCGCCCCGACCCACGCGGGCAATTAAGGCGCACATGGAAATGGAAATGATGCCCCCACCAAGGCCGGATTTTGCGCAGCCAAGCCCGGTCATCTGGGGCGGTGTCGTTGCACATCTGGATTTTGGCGGCTCCGGTCAGGAAAATACGAGCCACGGCAGGGTCTTCGGCGGCGGCGCGCAGAATGGCCATATGCTGGGGCGTCCAGTTGCTGTTTACATTGCGTTGATCCGCTGAGCGAATTGAAATCGACGAAATATTTTCGCGTTGCTGTGCTGTCAAATCCAGCCGTTCAGGGGGCAACATCCAGATATCGACATCAAGCCCAAGCTGGTGGCTGGCGTGACCCGACAGCATCGGGCCGCCGCGCGGTTGGGAAATATCGCCAATATAAAGTCCGTTCCAGCCAATTTCCTGTGCATGTTCGGCCAGTCTCCCGACAAAATCAACCAGCCTTGGGTGGCCCCAATTACGATTGCGCGACAGGCGCATGGCCTGCCAGCCAACACCGGTTTCAGGCAGTTGTTCTGCCCCGGCCAGACAACCGCGCGCATAGCTGCCAAGGGACGCGGCGCGTTGCGATGATCCGATGCTCATCGCGCCAAATAATTCTTTGGCGGGGGTATCCGCGAGGGCAGCAGGTGCCAGTAACAAAAAGGCCAGTAAGCGCGCGGACCATTTCATGTGCTTGCCTCGGCGCGTTTTTTTGCGGCCCAAAGAAGAATGATGCCAAGAAAGAAAAACGCCACCACCGGCGAGATCCCCGCGCGCTGGCTGGAGGTAACGCTTGTGACTATTCCAACAAGAATTGGGCCGATAAAGGCTGTTGATTTTCCGGCCATTGCATAAATGCCAAAGGCCTCGGTCATGGCTAATTTATCGTCAACAAAATGCACCACCAATGTGCGGGATGATGCCTGCATCGCCCCGCCAGCCGCACCAATAATTGCGCCGCAAATAAAGAAGGCGGTGTTTGGCCATGGCGACCCCTCGCTGACGGAAATCATCAAAACCGAGTCGCGGGTGATTGTAAGCACCGCGATGCTTACCAGCAAAAGACAGACAATGGAGACCTGCACCACCGGCATCGGGCCTTTGCGCCCATCAATAAAGCCCCCGAACCACGCCCCAAATGCGCCCGCAATTGCAGCGGCAATGCCAAAGATCAACAGCTCCATTGTGCCCCAGCCCAGCACCCCAGCCGCGTAAATCGCGCCAAAGGAATATAGCACAACCAGACCGTCTCGATACAGCATCGAAGACAGGAAAAACATCCAGAGTTGTGGGTATTTTTTGAGCTTTCGCAGCGTTTGCACAAGCCCGCTTGTGCTTTCTTTGACCGCGTTTTTGACGGATTTATCCTTGCGGATATCTGGCGTGAACAAGAAAAACGGGATGGCGAAAATGATAAACCAAACCGCCGATAACGGCCCGGAAATCCGGTAATCTTCAAAGCTGGCGGGATCAAGCCCGAACAGCGGCGCTGTGCCAAGTATGGTTACATCTGAATCTGGCAGGGTTACAATAAACAGCAACATAACAAAAAGAACAAGCACCCCGCCAACATATCCCAGCGCCCAGCCATACCCAGAAAGCCGCCCCACGTCTTTGCGCTCCACCAGATCGGGCAGCATGGAGTTGGTGAAAATAATCACATATTCCGCGCCAATAAAGGCGG
>CAZSSS010000032.1:0-10670 GCA_964609255.1 uncultured Rhodobacterales bacterium | reverse complement strand
CGTCATTGCCTTCCAATGCCAGATGCCGCGCGATTTGCCAGCCGACCTGTCCCGCGCCACAAATGATAATTTTCATATCGGCCATCCGCCCCTGTTAGAAGCAAACATTATGGTTTTTTCAGCGCATATGGTCAATTGCCTCATTTTCAGAGCTTTGCAGTCGGTTTTGCCCGGTCACCAGCAGAAACGATCCCCAGCGATTTTATCTTTCGATGCAACGCGGACCGTTCCATACCAACAAAACTTGACGTTCTGGAGATATTACCGGCAAACCGGTTAATCTGCGTGATAAGATATTCACGTTCAAACACTTCTCTGGCTTCGCGCAGAGGCATCGTGGAAATGGCATCGGTAATGATCTGCCCGCTATCGGCCTGCCCTTCTTGACCGGCTTCGTCAGGAATTTCGGATGCCGAAATATCGCCCGTATCCGGCCCCAGTATTAATATGCGTTCAATCGTATTGCGCAATTGGCGAATATTACCGGGCCATTGCATTGTTTGAAGTTTTGCCAGCGCATTCGAGGACAGTTTTCGTAAAGGCAAGCCTTGGCTTTGGTTCAGTTCGGCATTGAAAAAGGCGCATAAGGCGGGAATGTCATCCCGTCGTTCCAGCAATGACGGGACATTAATTGGCACAACATTTAGGCGGTGAAACAATTCCTCACGGAATTTACCACGTTTGATTTGGCGCAAAAGATCGTTGTTTGTGGCTGTGATCACACGGACATCAACCCGCACGGTGTCATTGCCGCCAACACGTTGAAAATGTTGATCAATCAGAACCTTTAGAATGCGCGCTTGTGTGGCTAAGGGCATGTCTGCCACTTCGTCAATGAATAATATACCGCCATGTGCTTGTTCAAACAGGCCCGGTATACTGCCCTGCTCCGGGGATTCTATGCCAAACAATACCTGCTCCATCAAGTCGGGGTCTATGGCTGCCGAATTTACCGTTACAAAAGGTTGCCCAGCACGATTTGACAGCGCATGAATATACTGCGCTGCGATTTCCTTTCCCGCGCCTGACGGCCCGGTCAGCAACACACGACCATTGGTCTGAGCAACTTTTTCAAGCTGCGACTTCATGGTTTTAAGCGGAAAGGTATCACCGACCATTTGATCAATGGAAAAACTGCTTTTCTTGAGCGATGTATTCTCACGCCGAAGCTTTGACGCCTCTAATGCCCGCGTAACAACAACCATAAGCTGGTCGATATTAAACGGTTTTTCAATAAAATCATAAGCGCCCTGTTTGACCGCGGCCACAGCAATTTCGATATTGCCATGCCCGGAAATAATAACAACCGGGATATTCGGATTATCGGTTTTGGTCTTTTTCAGAATATCGATGCCGTCCAGATCGCTGTCTTTCAGCCAGATATCCAAGATTATAAGGTCAGGCGCCACGGCGTTGATCTCAGAAAAAGCAGAGCTGGAATTCCAGGCAAGGCGGGCGTCATGGCCTTCGTCTTGCAAAATATCGCCAATTAAATCGCGAATGTCTTTTTCGTCGTCAATAACCAGAATATCACTCATCTGATGACTCTCCGTCGGTTGTTGCTGGTGTCGAAACCGGTATGCTAATATGTGCTTCAGCACCAAAATGGCTGAAACCTTGAAATTTCGGGGCGTCGATCAATTCTAATTTTGCGCCGTGTTCTTCGATTATCTTTTTGACAATCGACAGACCCAGCCCGGTGCCCGAATCGCGTAATGTTACATAAGGTTCAAACAATCGCGCCCGATCATTTGGCAGGCCAATACCGTTATCCTGAATGCGGATTATTATCTGGTCGTCCATTTTCCGTGCAATAATTTTCACAATCCCCTGAAAAACCTCACCGCTTTCGGCGGCGCGGGCGTCAATTGCCTCGCTTGCATTTTTAACCAGATTTGTCAGCGCTTGATTCATCATGGTGCCATCAACAAAGGCAAGAACCGTTTCATCGGGCAAATCAACATCAAATTTTATGTCCGGACGGCCCGATTTTTGCAACAGAACCGCGCCGCGAATTAGCTCAATAATGTCGATATCTTTGCATTGCGGGGTTGGCATTCGTGCGAATTTGGAGAACTCGTCAACAATGCGGCGCAGATCACTGGTTTGGCGAATAATAACATCGGATAACTGTTCCAGCGCGGCGTGGTTCTTTTCGTCAAGCATCGGGCCGAATTTGCGTTTTAATCTTTCAGCCGACAATTGAATGGGTGTAAGCGGGTTTTTGATTTCATGGGCGATACGCCGTGCAACATCTGCCCATGCGGCCATTCGCTGGGCTGTAACCAGATCGGTTACATCGTCAAATGTCACCACATACCCTTCAATAGCACCAGAATCAGCCTGTCGTGTTGCAATTCTGACCAGCAGCTTTTCCTCAACACCGGCGCGTGATAACTGGATCTCAGCGCGCGCAACCTTGTCTGACCTGCGTTTCAGTTTTTCAAAAAGAGGCGCAAATTCCGGAATTGCGCTTGCCAGCCGCGACCCAAGCATATTTTCGGCGTTTTGGGTCAGCAATTCCATTGCTGCGGCGTTTGCAATATCAATTTTACCGGATTTATCAAGGCCGATTACCCCCGCCGTTACCCCCGACAAAACCGAATCAAACAGCCGTCGCCGCAATTCGGTTTCCTCATTATTGGCGATTAACGTGTCGCGTTGGCCTTTGACCTGCGTAATCATGCGGTTGAATACACGGCCAAGCAATGCAATTTCATCGTCGCCGTCTTCCTCGCGGACTTTTACCTCCAGATCGCCATCGCTGACCCGCTGCGCCGCAGTGGCCAAGCGCCCCATGGGGCGGGATAATTTATCAGCAAACCAAAGGCCCATCCAAATTGCCGCAAGAATAACAACCACAGCAAAGCCAAGATAGATAAGAGCAAATTCAAACAAAAGCTTACCGCGATCGGATTCAAGCTGTTGATACAGGCTCACGGTTTCCTGGGTTTCATCCAAAAGATTAAGGATATTCCCGTCAACATCGCGCGTTACATACAAAAACCGGTCAATATAATTATTGAGGGCAATCAGCGCGCGAAACTCGCTGTTGGGCCAATCTTCCAAAACCACAATTTCCCCGGCAATGGCCCGCTGGATGGCGGCATTGTCAGGCGGTTCAAAATCGAACAAATAACTGCGTTCCCCGCGCGCGATTATTTCCGACACGCCATTGATAACATAAGCCTCAGCCAAACTGCGTTGCATTGTTGATTGGCCGCGCGACAGGGCGTCCCGCATTTCCCCCGCACCAACTATTTGGTATCGAGGCCGCTGGCGTTCAATAAAATTTGCCAATAGCTGCGCATCGGTGGTCAGCGTAATAAGATGTTCGCTTTGATAGGCTTCTGCCGCAAGCAACGAGTTTGAAACAACCTTTTGAACCCGCGTAGAAAACCAGCCCTCAAGACCAAAATTCAGGCTTACGGTGGCGAATATTGCGACAAGAACAGTTGGCACCAACGCGATAAAACTGAATACGCCAGTTAACCGCATATGCAATTGTGAGCCAGCCGAACGGTTGCGACGCGCAGTAATAATCCGCAAAATGCGGCGTGCAATCAGTGTTGCAATCAACAATGTATAAACAATGTCCGCAAGAATAACGCCGCGCAACAATTGCGGTTTTGCCGGTCCCTCAAAAAAACCCAAAAGCAACCCGGTTGCCAGTGCCAGTGCTGGCCCCAAAACCACAAGAATAACGACCAGATAGTTGCGCACCACCTGCTTTTTTCGCCAATAATCAAACTTTTGACTGGCTGTTATTACTATGCTCTGTTGCAAATCTGTCACGGATTCCGCGTTACTAATGCCTCGACTGTTGCAAGTTTACATCATTTTTTTGCCGCGCGACACCTGAATATCCAATTCTTTGATCTTTTTTCTGAGGGTATTTCTGTTGATCCCCAAAAGTTCCGATGTTTTCACCTGATTGCCCCGCGTAGCCTGAAGCGCCAAAGCTATCAGCGGTAATTCGACCTCTTGGATGATGCGGTTGTAAAGACCGGGCGCGGGCAGATTATCACCATGCAAAGCAAAATAGTGTTTTAAATGCGCCTCAATAGAGCCGGATAACCGCTGTGGTTGCGCGGGTGTTGGCGCAGAACCGGGATTGCTGTCTAATTCTGAGACAACATTGCCCGCGCCAATGGTTTCCTCGGGGCACAAAACCGCCAAGCGGTGCATCAAGTTTTCCAGTTCGCGCACATTGCCTGTCCAGACTTGTTGCCGCAAAATTTCAAGCGCGTCGTTTGAAATTGATTTAAGGGGTAATCCGTCTTTTGCTGCCTGACGCAAAAAATGCCGGGCAAGGTCGGGGATATCCTCCAACCGTTCAATCAGGCGCGGCAAACGGATCGGCACAACATTAAGTCGATAATACAGATCTTCGCGAAACTTGCCCTCATTCACACGATTTCGCAGGTCTTGGCAGGTAGAGGCAATGATACGAACATCATTACCATCCCTGTTTGCCCGCGAAAATTCGCTTTCTTGCAAAATGCGCAGTAATTTTGTTTGTGCATCCAACGGCATATCGCCAATTTCATCCAAAAACAGCGTGCCCCCGTTGGCGGCTAAAAATTTGCCGATATCCCCACGGTTTTGGCCAAATAATTCTGATTCAACGTCCTGCGCTGGCAGCGCGGCCATGTTTATGGCAATAAAAGGCGCGTCTTTTCGGTGGCCAAAACTATGAAGCGCGCGGGCGACAATTTCTTTGCCGGTTCCCGAGGCACCGGTAATCATGACGCCAAGATCGGTGTTCATTAGCCGCGCCATAATCCGGTATATGTCCTGCATTGCCGGCGAATGGCCAACCAAAGGCAAAACATCCGGCTCGGGCGGGGGGGGCTGGGCGATGCTGCGCTGGTTTTTGGTTGATTGTTTGACCGCTTTGTTGACCAGTGCCAATAAATTGGCCAAATCAAACGGCTTTGCCATATAATCAAACGCGCCAACCTCAGCGGCGCGCACCGCTGTAACAACAGTATTTTGCGCTGACATGACAATTACCGGCAGATCGGGGCGTTTTTTGGCAATTGCCGGTAATATGTCCAAAGCATCACCATCGGGCATGCTGACATCGGTGACCACAACGTCGCCCTCACCTTCTTCCACCCATTTCCAAAGCGTCGCAATCGTGCCCGTTGAACGAACACGGCACCCAGCGCGGGTTAATGCCTGCGATAAAACGGTGCGAATGGTCCGGTCGTCATCTGCAACAATAATGGTTCCGTCCATTTATGCCCCCTTGGGTTCGTGCCACACAGGCAAAAGAATTTCAAATGTTGCGCCATTTGGTGTTGAAATGCATTCCACCACGGCGCGATGATCCGCAATTATTTTCGAAACCAGCGAAAGCCCCAGCCCGGATCCGTTGGATTTGCTGCTGACAAACGGGTCAAAAATATCGGCTTTCAGGCTTTCTGCGATGCCCGGCCCATTGTCAGAGACGCTCACAACAATTGGCAGGCTTTCGCTGGTATTTCCGGGCATTGACAGTTTAATGCCCGGACGAAACGACGTTTTAAGGGTAATCACCCCGGTGACACGCGATGCCTCAGCCGCATTTTTAAGCAGGTTTTGAAACACCTGCAAAAGCAAATCGGGGTCGCCCGAAACCAAAGGCAGCGACGGGTCATATGTTTCGACAAATTTCATATGGCTGGCAAAACCAGCCTGTGCAGCACGTTTGCTGCGATCAAGAATATCGTGAATATTCACGCCACGTCGTTTAATTGGCCGCGCGTCACCAAAATTTTCCATGCGATTGACCAAATTGCCGATACGTTTGGTTTCCTCCAGAATAAGCGCGGTTAATTCCTTGTCTTCACCGGTTAAATTCATTGCCAATAATTGCGCAGCCCCGGAAATTCCGGCCAGAGGGTTGCGGATTTCATGGGCCAGCATCGCTGCCATACCAGTAACCGAGCGCGCTGCGTTTCGGTGCGAAAATGACCTGTCCATTTTGTCAGCAATGCCGCGCGGATGCAGCAGCAAAAGCACATCGTTTTGCGGGTTTTGAATTTGCGTCGCCTGAATATTTGCCAACCCACAAGAGCGCTGCCCCCAGCCGATATCAACATCATGCAACACCACCGAGGCCATACCCTGTCGGGCCTGACGCACAACATCCACCAAAGCACTGCCCGCACCGCAATAATCCTGAAGCGCCCTGTGGCGCATCTGTTTATTTGAGGTGTGGGTGAATATTTCAGCAGCAATATTTGCCTCAGAAATTGCATTGTCCTGATTGATCACAAACGCAGGAAACGGCAGCGCCGCCCAAATTTTTTCAAAGCTCATGCAACCAGCCTTTGGCTGTCGCAAAGGCCTGCGTTTAGTTCCGCAATTACTTTATCGGGGTTTTGTTCGCGTATAACCAGTTTCCTGATTTCCAGGCCATTGTCCAACGGTTGCAGATACCAGTTTAGATGTTTTCGCGCACAGCGCATACCATGTTCGCGCCCATAGAACCCCAGCATTGATTGGTAATGTTCAACGACGATATCCCTTAATGCAGCACCTTTCAGGTTTTGATGGGCTGTCTTGCCCTGTAAAATATCCGAAATTTGGGCAAGCCGCCACGGCGCGCCTTGGGCACCGCGCCCTACCATAACCCCGTCAGCGCCAGAATCGCGCAGCGCCGTTCTGGCGCTTTGGGTGTCCACAATATCACCATTGGCAATAACAGTGGTTGTGACCGCGTTTTTGACCGCACGAATTGCCTGCCAATTTGCCTGGCCTTTATAAAACTGGCATCGGGTTCGCCCATGCACCGTGATCATTTTAACGCCAATGGCTTCAGCGCGTTTCGCGATTTCGGGCGCGTTCAGCATAGCGTCATCCCAGCCCAGCCGCATCTTTAATGTCACCGGCACATCAACCGCATCAATGACCGCTTGTATCAGCGTTAATGCATGATCAGGGTTGCGCATCAGGGCTGATCCCGACAAACCATTGGTTACCTTTTTGGCCGGACATCCCATATTTATATCAATAATCTGCGCACCCTGCCCTGCAACCATTTTGGCGCATTCTGACATCCAATATGCCTCTCGACCGGCGATTTGAACGGCTGTGCGTTCAACCCTCAGGCCAAGCTCGGCGCGTGATTGTCGGGTTTTGCTGGCCTGCACAAGTTCCTGACTGGCGATCATTTCCGAAACCACCAGCGAGGCCCCGAATTTCAACACGATGTTACGAAACGGTAGGTCGGTAATCCCCGCCATAGGTGCTAATAAAACAGGCGTATTTACAAATTCGAGCGTCAATTGCCTATTCCTTGTGCAGAAACTACTGGATTATCCTGTAATAAGGGTTTCGGCAAGTGGGCAAATTGGCGATTGTTTCAAAAATCGGTTTTGGGCTAAGAAGGCGTATGGAACGTAAAGTTACAGGTTTGATTGTTGCGGCGGGGCGCGGAACCCGTGCGGGTGGCGTGATACCAAAGCAATATCAACCAGTTGCGGGCGTGCCGATGCTGCGTCGCACGGTTGAGGCATTGCTGGCCCATCCCGAAATCAACGATATTCAGGTTGTGATTCACCCTGATGATCGGGACCTTTACCAAAACGCGCTCAAAGGTTTGTCGCTGTGTGCGCCGGTAATCGGAGGCACCACGCGGTCCGCAAGCGTTTTGGCCGGGCTTGAGGCGCTCAAACAGGCTGCGCCGGAACTTGTGTTGATCCATGACGCAGCCCGACCGTTGATAGAACAGGATGTAATCGACAGGGTTCTGGGCGCGTTGCAAACCGAAAAAGGCGCATTTCCCTGCCTGCCAGTTGTTGACGCGCTTTGGCGCGGGGCCAATTTTGTTGAAACCCTTGTGGATCGCCAAAATTTGTGGCGCGCCCAAACTCCGCAAGGCTTTGATTTTACAACGATTCTTACCGCGCACCAAAACGCGTTGCGCACCGCTGATGATGATGTTGCCCTTGCGCGGCAAATGGGCATAAAAGTAGCAATTGTTCAGGGATCTGAACGGAATTTTAAAATCACCACAGCGGGCGACTTTGCCCGGGCTTCGAAAGAACTGGCACTAATGGATATTCGCACAGGCAACGGTTTTGATGTTCACGCTTTTACTACGGGTGATTTTGTGACGCTTTGCGGCGTTGAAATCCCGCATTCTCGGGGGCTTTTGGGGCATTCTGATGCGGATGTTGCCATGCATGCGGTGACGGATGCCATTTTCGGAGCCTTGGCAGAAGGCGACATTGGCCAATGGTTTCCGCCCAGTGACAGCAAATGGCGCGGCGCCGCATCAAAAATATTCCTTGCAAAAGCCGTTGAACGCGCCGCTGAACGCGGTTTCAATATATCACACATAGATTGCACAATTATCTGCGAAACGCCCAAAATCGGCCCCTATGCGGATGCAATGCGTGCGAAAATGGCGGAAATCACTGGTTTGACGCTTGATCGTCTATCGGTAAAGGCAACAACGTCCGAAGGTTTGGGTTTCACGGGCCGCGCTGAAGGCATCGCCGCCATGGCCAGCGCAACACTGGTGAAATCATGAGCAGATTTATCGCCACGTTTTTTTATGTCGGATTGCTTCCGGTCGCGCCGGGGACTTGGGGGTCACTGGTTGCACTGCCTCTTGGGTATGGCTTGCATTATTTTGGCGGGTTTCCCGCGTTGCTGGCCGGTGCCGTGATAAGTTTTGTAATTGGCGTCAAAGCCATAAAAATTGCAACCTATGGCAAAGATGACCACGACCCTTCGGAAATCGTGATTGACGAGGTTTGTGGCCAATGGATTGCGCTGTTACCGGTTTCAGCGGGCCTGTGGTTTGCCGGGGCTGATCCGGCGGTTTTTCCGTATCCGGGCTGGGTATCAGCGTTTTTGATGTTTCGTCTTTTTGATATTTGGAAACCATGGCTTGTGGGCTGGGCTGATCGAAAACATACGCCAATTGGCGTTATGTTGGATGATGTGATCGCGGGCTGTTTTGCCGCCATTATTGTGGCCATTGCCGCCGGGATCATCCACGGAGTGTTTACATGAGTATCATCGCAGAACTTCTTGAGAAATATCGAAAAAAAAACTGGTTGATTGCAACAGCAGAAAGCTGCACAGGTGGTTTGGTTGCGGCGGCGTTGACGGAAATTTCCGGGTCATCCGATGTATTTGATCGTGGTTTTGTCACTTATTCCAATGCGTCAAAATCCGATATGCTTGGCGTTGACCCTGCCTTGATTACCCAATTTGGCGCTGTTAGCGGACAGGTCGCACAAGCCATGGCGATGGGGGCGCTTAACCATTCCGATGCGGATATTGCGGTTGCCATTACCGGCGTTGCCGGCCCCGGAGCATCCGAAAACAAACCAGAGGGTCTTGTTTGGTTTGGGCTGGCCAACCGGCACAGCGTTACCCTCACTCATAAAATGGAATTCGGCGCAATTGGCCGCGCCAAGGTGCGGGCTGTCAGCGCCGAACATGCGTTGATGCTGTTGCACAATGCCTAATTATTGCGTTGCTTTGCCATAAATTGCCTAAAATAGCGGCATAATTGATATTATTCCGAATAATTGCGGCATAATTCATCATCTCTATTGAGTTGCGCCAACCAAGCTCGCAACACCCTTTGGCAAAGGGGATACAAAATGAATGCTGCTGACACCGCTTGGATTATGACATCAACCGTTCTGGTATTATTTATGACGCTGCCCGGGCTGGCATTATTTTATGGCGGCCTTGTGCGGTCACGAAATGTATTATCGGTGTTGATGCAAATAATGGCCATCGCCTGTCTTATGTCCATTTTATGGCTGATGTTCGGATATTCCATCGCCTTTGGTGACGGAGGCAGTTTGAACGCTTATTGGGGCGGCTTGGGCAAGGTCTTTTTAACGGGTGTTACCCCTGACAGCCTGACGGGCACAATTCCCGAAATTGTGTTTTTCGCGTTCCAAATGACCTTTGCCATTATCACCCCTGCCTTGATTGTTGGCGCATATGTTGAACGCGTTGGCTTTGGGTTTGTGCTGGCTTTTTCCGGCCTTTGGATGCTGGTTGTATATTCGCCGGTGGTGCATTGGGTTTGGGCTGCAGGTGGCTGGGCGCTGGAACTGGGCACTGTTGATCTGGCGGGCGGCATTGTGGTGCATGAAACCGCGGGCCTTGCTGCGCTGGTGGTTGCGATATTTCTGGGGCCACGCAAAGACAAAAGCAAACCGCCGCATAATCCGGGATATGTCATGCTGGGCGCAGCGATGCTGTGGGTTGGTTGGTTTGGGTTTAACGCGGGGTCGCATCTTTCGGTGTCGGGCGCTGCGGGCATGACGTTGGTTGTGACCCATATTTCAGCCGCCACCGCGTCGCTTTCCTGGGCCTTGTGGGAGCGGATAAAATATGGAAAATCATCAATGGTTGGTTTGGTTACCGGCACAATCGCGGGTTTGGCGGCCATTACCCCGGCCTCGGGTTCGGTTGGCCCGATGCAGGCAATGGTTATCGGCGCAATCGCCGGTGTGCTGACCCAGGAAATGTGCGCAGTGGTTAAAAACCGCTTTAAAATTGATGACACGCTGGATGTTTTTGCCGTGCACGGCATCGGCGGTATTTTTGGCACACTGATGATTGCAGTTTTTGGCGGGGCAACTTGGCTGGCGCAGCTTACCACGCTTGGCGTTGTCGGGGCTTACACAATTATTGTGTCA